>DAITAT010000056.1:7277-10850 GCA_036824145.1 Candidatus Dormiibacterota bacterium | reverse complement strand
GCGATGCTGATGATGACCGCCGGCACCCACGTCGACCTGCGATCGCCTGAGATCAAGTCAGGAGCACCCAAAGGAGCGCTCGCGATCCTGGTCGTACTCATCGCCGCGGTTCCATTGGGCTTCGGGATCGGTACCGCGCTGGGCGTCGGCCACCCTCTGCTGCTGATCGTGCTGCTGGCCGGAAGCTCGGCGGCGGTGGCGTTCCCGATCATCGAGGAGCGCGGACTCAGTGGGCCTTCAATCGCCTACCTCATCGCCTGGATCGCGATCGCGGACTCCGTCACGGTGGTGCTGGTGCCGCTCGGCCTCACCGGCCCCGGCAAGGTGGTCCCGGCGCTGGCGGGTGACGTCCTGATCGTAATCGCAGGCCTTGCCATCCTCTGGGTGGCGTTGAAAATCGAAGCTGACCAACAGGTCAAGGGCACCCTGGACAAGTCGCGAACCAAGGGATGGGCGATTCAGCTCCGGCTTTCGGTGCTGCTGCTGCTGGCGCTGGCGAGCATCGCCGAGGGCACCGGGGCCAGCCTTCTGGTGGCGGGATTCGTTGCGGGCATGATCCTCGTCCGTATCGGACAGCCTGATCGGCTGGCGCTGCAGATCAGCGGCGTCGCCAACGGCTTCTTCGTCCCGCTGTTCTTTGTGCTGCTGGGAGCCGAGCTGGATCTACGCGCCCTGGTGTCGGATCCCAAAGCCATCGCTTTCGCGGTGGCCCTTGCCGTCGGAGCCGTGGTGGTGCACCTGGTGGCCTCGCTGATCACGGGCAGTTCCCGTCGTGTCGCCACGGGCCTAGCCGCTTCGGCGCAAATCGGCCTTCCCGCAGCCGCGGCGTCACTGGCGATCGCCAGCCACGCCCTCAGTCCCGCGATTGCCGCCGCGCTGGTGGCGGCCGGATGTCTAACCCTGGCGCCCGCCACCGTGGGGGTCGCGCGCCTGGCTTCTGAGTCCTGATGGTATGATGGGACAAATCCCATCGCAGCGTACCAAGGGGGAATCGCCTGGCTGCCACGAAGGTGTCGCCGAGCCCCGACTACGGATTGCTTGGACCTGACTCGGTGGCGTGGAAATTGCTCAGCCGCCCGGGTGGGCTCGTCGGCGGCCTGCTCTCCCTGATGCTGCAAGCTCTGCACCCACTCGCCATGGCCGGGGTGGCACAGCACAGCGATTTCCGGAAGCGCCCGCTGGATCGCCTGGAGCGAACCAGCATGTACGTGATCGCGTCCGTGTACGGAGACACCAAGACGGCGCAGCGCGCCGCCGCGATTGTCCGAGCGATGCACAAGAAGGTTCATGGCATCGACCCCGTGACGGGTCGGGCGTACAGCGCCGAGGACCCGGACACTCAACTCTGGGTGCACAGCACAATTTGGCACTCGCTCCTCGTCTCTTACCGCGTGTTTGGCGGCTCGTTGACGCCCGAGGAGGAGGATCGGTACATCGCCGAGGGTGTGCCAATCGCCGAACTGATCGGCTTGCCCGCCAACATGGTGCCCGCTTCGATCGCCGAGATGCGGGAGTATTTCGCCTCCATGGACTCCCACCTCTGCATGAGCCCTGACGCGCGTGCCGCCATCGACTTCGTCATCAACCCGCCCCTGACACGGGAGTTGCTGGTTCACCAGGTGCCGATCCGGCTGTTCGCGCGGGCGGCGGTGGCGCTGATGCCTCGCCACATCCGCACCCTGGCGGGCCTCGAAGGATCTCGCCTGGTCGATGCCGCCGCGATCACTGCGCTCAGGCCGATCCTGGCCACCGTCGCCATTCCTCAGGTTGAGCGTGCCCTCATGGGCCCCATCGTCGGGCACAAAACGGTCAGCCTCAAGCACGACGCCCTCCGCGTCATGGCGTCGAGGTGAACGCGGCCGGCTCGGTCGATCCCACCACTGAGCGCATCCTCGACGCCGCCGCCGAGCAGTTCGTCCTCTTCGGGATACGCCGCTCCAGCGTCGACGGCATTGCCCGCCGCGCCAACCTCGGGCGGATGACCGTCTACCGGCGCTTCGCCCGGAAAGAGGACCTGGTCGAGGCCGCGATCATGCGCGATGTCCGCCGCGGGGTGGCGGAAATCGAAGCCTCGATTGCTCGGCTCGGCAGCCTTGAGGAGCGCGCCCTGGGAGGATTCGTCGGGATGCTGAGGGTCGTCCGCGACCACCCCCTGCTGACACGCCTTCTCGAGACCGAACCTGAGACCGTCCTGCCCTACTTGACCGTTGAGGGCGGCCCGGTGATTGCGTTCGGGCGAGCCCATATCGCGACGCAGATTGAAATGGCGATCGCCGAAGGGGCAACCCCGGTGATGGATACCGAGGCGCTTGCCGAGCTTCTCGCGCGCCTGGTTCACTCGATCGTGCTGACCCCTGTTGGGGGCTTGCCGCTGACCGATGACGGCGACGCCCGGGAGTTCGCGCGCCGCTGCATCGCACCGCTCCTCGTCGCGGCTCCACACGCGTCTAATTCGCCGATGCTAGGCTCGAACGCATGAGCGAAGAAGTAATAGTTTCCTGGCGGGCCATTGTCGCCCACGCCCCCGTCATCGCCAGTGACGGGACCGAAGTTGGCAAGGTGGTCGACGTGGCGGCGCTGCCGGAAGAGGACATCTTCCACGGCGTGGTCTTCAGGCACCACCTCACCGGCTCAACCCACCTCGCTCCCCGCGACGACATCGACCGGATCACCACCGAGTCGGTCTATCTCAGCGTCGACAGCGAGAAGGCCAAGGCCTACGAGCCGTTCCATCAGATGCACGTCGAGAGGCTAGGCACCAAGGGCCTCTTCTTCTGGAAGCACACCGGCTGGAAGGACTCCAAGGAATAGTCGACTTCGAACCGGGTCCTGAACCCGATTGGGGCGACGGAGACGAGCCGCCCCTCCATCCAGGCCGGGCCCTCCTGGTCCGGCTGGTTGCCCGCGTCGCGCTGGTCGCTTTCCTGGTCGCCTTTCCGCTCGGGATCGTGGTCGACAGCTTCTACCGGAGCAGCTACCCTGAGGCCTCGCTGGCGGTGGTGGAGGTGGTCCTGGTCGGCGCCATCGCGCTCTGGCTCCGCGGCATCCGCCGCCGGCGCTGACCCAGCGGCTAGATGCCGCGGCTAATAGATGAAGCCGTAGAGGGCGATGCCGCCCAGCCGGATGCGACGCTGATCGACAACGCCATAGCCGCGGAAGTTCATCTCGGAAATCGTGAAGGTCGAGCCGTCAACTGACTCGACGTAGGCGACGTGCCCGAGGTAGCTTTCCTTGGAGACCATGATCGCGCCCGGACGTGGCGTACTGCCGACGTTGTAGCCCATCGCGATCGCCGCGCCGTACCAGGACCGGGCGTCACCGGACCAGGGGATATGGCGGCGGGTCGAGACGTACCAGGTGCAGTAGCCCCACGGGAAACGCAGGCCCACGCCACCGGGCACCGGCGGGAGCGGCTCGGGCGCGACGATCGCGGGGGCGGGTGGCGGAGGCGTCACGTCCGGCAGGTTGGCAGCCGCCAGCGCACCTCCTCCCCGGCCCGACGTCGCCAGCCCCCCGAGCACCGATTTGGGTTCCCGGATCTCGAAGCGGGGGCGGCTGGCATCCCCGGGATGC
>DAITAT010000056.1:0-7177 GCA_036824145.1 Candidatus Dormiibacterota bacterium | reverse complement strand
TGACTCGACCGTCAGATTGCAAATGCCCAGGTGGCAATCTGGGGCTTCTTGAGATCAGGTTGAGAGCCGGGTCGCCAGCCCCACATCCTCGGCCGTCCGGCCGAAGATCTGCTGCACCGGCCAGCCCATCACGCCGGCATAGGCGTCGATCTGGCTACGGTGGTGGATGTCGTGCTCGGCCATCATCATCAGCAGCCGCCACGCCGAGAAGCTGACACCCGGCGTGTCCAGCGACTCGACCCTGCGGGTCAACCAATCGGCGGGCGACCCGCCCAACCGCTCCGCCACGTGGGCGGCGGAGCCGTCGAGGGCTGCGATCCATTGCTCGTGCGTATCCGCCGGTCCTGGCCAGACATTGGTCGTCCAGCCTTCGCCGCAATAAGCCGCCGCGAACCACATCCGCGAGGTCGCCATGTGGTGCACCAGCTGGCCGATCCCCCACGCGTTTTCGCCATCGCCGGTCTGCGGCTTCCAGCCCTCGGCCTCCGGCGGCAGGGCACTGACGTCGCGAACGGCGCGCTGGTTCACGCCGATGAACCACTTCACCCAGGCGTCGATGTCGCTGATCATGGGTCGAATCCTAGCCTCATCAATCGGGTAGGCTCGACCTTCGATGAGCGAGAAGACCGTCCCGGCCGGCGCGACTCCAGCCCGCAGGCGCAGGACCACCCGAGTTGCGGCCCAGGCCGCGGGGCCGTGGCAGCCCGACCGAGCCGAGCTCGAGGAGGTGGTGCGCTACCTCGAGGTGATCTACAAGCCGTCGGCTTCCCACGGCGAACGCGTGGCCGCCGAGTGGATCGCGGCGCGGCTGGGTGAGGTCGGCTGCACCGTCCGGGTCGAGGAGGAGAGGGCGCACGGCGGCTACTGGTGGTCGGTCGGGCTGATGAGCGCGGCCGGCGTGGCGGCCGGGCTGCTGGCCCTTCGAGGCAAGCGGCGGATCGGTGCTGTCGTCGGTGCGCTGGCGGCGGCGGGGATCGCCGACGACATCGACAGCGGGCCCCATGTCTTCCGTCATCGTTTCCTGCCATACCACTCGACCTGGAACGTGCTCGCCGAGACCGGTGACCCCGCCGCCGAGAAGACCATCGTCGTGGCCGCACATCACGACGCGGCGCACGGCGGGCTTGCCTTCGATCCCCGGCCCCAACGTGCCATGGCGAGGCTCCACCCCGAGCGCGCCGAGCGCAGCGACATCGGCGCTCCGGTCTGGTTCCCGGTGATCGGCGGGCCGCTGCTGGTGGCGGTCGGCTCGATCCTGAAGCTGAAGTTCCTCACTCGGATCGGGGTCTTCCTCGGCCTTGGCAGCATCGCCATGATGCTCGACATCGGCAGGCGCGACGCTGTTCCCGGCGCCAACGACAACCTCAGCGCGGTGGCGGTGCTGGTGGCGCTGGCGCGCTCGCTCAAAGCCAAGCCGATCAAGGGTCTGCGTGTGTTTCTGGTATCGATGGGCTCAGAGGAGTCGCTGCAGGAGGGCATCCTGGCCTTCTCGCGTCGGCACTTCCACGAGTTGGCCACCGACCACACCAAGTTCATCGTCATCGACACGGTCGGTTCCCCACGGCTGGTGATGGTGGAGGCCGAGGGCGTCCTCAAGATGCGCCAATATGACCGCGAGCTGAGCGATCTGATCGCCACCAGCGCCGCCGAGCTGGAGGTGCCCCTGGTCCGCGGCATGCGTGCCCGCGCCAGCACCGACGCCGTGGTGCCCAACAGGGCCGGCTACCCGACGGCGCTGCTGGTTTCCTTCGACAACGACCAGCTCCTGAGCAACTACCACCAGCCCACCGACGTCGCCGACAACCTGGACTTCGACACCGTCGCCAACTGCGCCCGCGTCACCGAGGCGGTGATCCGCAAGCTGGCGGACTAGCGGCCCTCAGACGTTGAGGGCGACGTACTTGATCTCGAGGTACTCCTTGATGCCCTCGGCTCCGCCCTCGCGGCCGAAGCCCGACTGCTTCACACCACCGAAAGGCGCCGCGGCGTTGGAGACAATGCCCTGGTTCAAGCCCACCATCCCCGTCTCCAGCCGCTCAATCACCCGAAAGGCGCGCGCCAGGTCTTTGGTGAATACATAGGCGACGAGGCCGTATTCGGTCTGGTTCGCCGCCGCGATGGCCTCGTCCTCGGTCGAGAATTCCGACACCGGTGCCACCGGACCAAAGATCTCTTCGCGAAGCACGCGCGCCCCCGCCGGCACGTCGCCCAGCACCGTCGGCTGATAGAAGTAGCCCCCGCCCGGTAGGGCCTTGCCCCCAATGACCACCTTGGCCCCAGAGGCGGTGGCGTCGGCGACCAGCTCCTCGACCTTGGCCCGGCCGGCGCCGTCGATCAGCGGCCCCACCTGCGAATCGCTCTCGGTGCCGCGCCCGACCTTGAGCCCCGCCATTCGTGCCGCCAGCCCCTCGGTGAAGTCGCCTGCCACCGATGCGGCGACATGGAAGCGGTTGGCGGAGGTGCAGGCCTCGCCCATGTTGCGCATCTTGGCCAGCATCGCGGCCTCCACCGCCGCGTCGAGGTCGGCGTCTTCGAAGACCAGGAAGGGCGCATTGCCGCCAAGCTCCATCGACACGCGCAGGACCTGCTCGGCCGACTGCTCGATCAGCTTGCGGCCCACCTCGGTGGAGCCCGTGAAGGACAGCTTTCGCGCCCGCGGGTCGCGGATCAGCGGTTCCATCACCTTGCCCGACGTCGACGTGGTGATCACGTTGAGGACGCCCTCGGGTAGCCCCGCTGCTTCCAGGATCCCCGCGAAGGCCAGCGAGCAGAGCGGGGTCTGGGCCGCGGGCTTGAGGACCATGGTGCAGCCGGCGGCGATCGCCGGTGCGATCTTGCGGGTGGCCATCGCCAGGGGAAAGTTCCAGGGCGTGATCAGGATGCAGGGACCCACCGGCTGGCGCATCGTCAGCAGCCGCCCCTTGCCGCTGGGGGCGACCGAGTAGTCGCCGCGGATGCGGACCGCCTCCTCTGAGAACCAGCGCAGGAAGTCGGCGCCGTAGGCCACCTCGGCGCGGGATTCGGCCAGCGGCTTGCCCATCTCCAGCGTCATCAGCAGGGCCAGGTCGTCGGCCTGCGCGGTCACCGACTCGAAGGCCCGGCGCAGGATCTCGCCGCGCTCCCGCGGCGGGTGCGCCGCCCACGCCGCCATGCGCCGAGGTGGCGGCGTCAAGCGCCGCCAGGCCGTCCTCGACGGTGGCATCGGCGACGGCGCACAATGCTTCTCCGGTCGCCGGGTCCTCGACCGTAAGCGTGCCGCCTCCCGAAGCCTCCCGCCACTCACCGCCGATCAGCAGCCGCTTGGGAATGGGGTCGAGGACCGCGCGCTCGCTGTCCGCCAGCGCTGTCGCCACCTTCGCCCCCGGCTAGGCCCTGAGCTCCGCCGCCATGGCGGCGAAGTTCTCGACGTACTTCATGACGTCAGTCTCGCTGTGCCGGACCGAAATCGTCCAGTTCTCCTCGGCCCCGGGCGCCAGCAAGACGCCGCGGTTGCACTGGTACAGCCAGGCGAGGTAGGCGGGTGCGCTGTCGATCTCCAGGTAGTCGCGATAGTTGCGGACGCGTTCGGACCGGTAGGTCACGCCGCCGCGGGCGGCCAGCGTGATGACGTGGAAGGGCAGCTCGTGGTCGCGGATGACCGAGTCCAGCCCGCCCTGGAGCACCTCGGCCAGGGCGTCAAAATGGGCGTAGGCGCCGGGCGTGAGGATGTCGATCAGGGTGACCTTCGATGCCGCCATCGTCAGCGGGTTGCCGTTGAAGGTGCCCATCTGGGGGACGCGGCCCTCGTCGATCAGAGCCATGATGTCGGCTCGCCCGCCGACGGCGCCGCAGGGCAATCCACCGCCGATGGCCTTGGCCAGGCAGACCAGGTCGGGGGTGACGTCGAAGCGCTCGGTGGCACCACCGGGTCCGATCGTGACCCCGGTCTTGACCTCGTCGAAGATGAGCACCGCGCCGTGCTGGTGGGCGATCTCTTTGATGCCCGCAAGGTAGCCGGTGTCGGGCAGGATGATGCCGCAGTTCATCATCGCCGGCTCCACGATCACAGCTGCGATCTGTTCGGGATGGCTGGCGAACATGGCGCGCAACGCGTCGAGGTCGTTGAAGGGCACCACCGACGTCATCTGCACGACGGCGTCGGGTATGCCCTCGCCGTGCGGCACCGAACTGGGCGCTTCAGCTGGGCCCATCTTCGAGGGGTCCGGCTCGACCGACACCATCAGGGCATCGTGGTGGCCGTGGTAGCTGGCCTCGATCTTGACCAGCCGGTCGCGTCCGGTGAACGCCCGGGCCAGTCGGACGGCGTCGAGGGTGGCCTCGGTGCCGCTGTTGCCGAAGCGCCACTGCGGCTGCCGGAAGCGGCGCGCCAGCTCTTTGGCCACCACCGTGACCTCCTCAACCGGCTGAGCGAAATGCGACCCGCGCGCGATGCGCTCGTTGACCGCTTTCACCACCAGCGGGTGCGCGTGGCCGACGGCCATCACGCCGAAGCCGTTATGGAAGTCGACGTACTCGTTGCCGTCGACGTCCCACACTTTGCTGCCCTGTCCGCCGTCGACGAACACCGGCTGCGGCTTGGCGTCCTGGAAGGACGAGGGCACCCCCCGCGGCATCACCTCGCGAGCCTCCTTCCACATCACCACCGACTTGGGACGGGCGCGGCGGAAAGCCTCCTCTTCGCGGGCGGTGAGGTCCAGGACGCGCTCCGTGTCGACCGGTCGGGCGGTGCTGATAGTCATCTGCTTACTCCTTTGAGTTTTCTTGCGGCTCGGATCGGGGAGCGCTGTCGCGCTTCTTGACGGCCAGTACCGACAGCGTCTCGAGGATGGCTCGGTTGGCGTTCTGCGCGGTTATCTCCGCGTGGTCGTAAGGGGGGCTGACCTCGACCACATCCATGGCGATGACGTTGGTCATGGACACCACCCGCCTGATCGCACGGAGCAGCTCCGCCGGGTTCATGCCGCCGGGTTCTGGTGTCCCGGTTCCCGGCGCGAAGCCGGGGTCGAGGACGTCGATGTCGACCGACAAATAGATGTACTCGGGTCCGTCGAGGGCCTGGCTTACGGCTTCCTCCAGGACCACTTCGGTACCTCGGTCCAAGAGCTCGCCCATCAGGTGCCAGCGCATCCCCTGTTCGCGCATCCACGCAAAGGTGTCGGGGCCGGGCCAGTAGCCTCGCAGCCCCACCTGGACGAAGTTGCGTCCCGGGACCGCCCCGGACTCGATCAGGCGTCGCATCGGCGTGCCGTGGGACAAGAGGTTGCCCCAGGCGTGCTCGCCGGTGTCGGCGTGGGCGTCGAAGTGGACGATGCCAAGATTGCCGTGACCGACCACCGACGCCACCGCCGATGCCGACGGCAGCGTGATCGAGTGGTCGCCGCCGATCACCGCGGCGAAGATCCGGCGCTGGGCGACCTCGAGGACACGCTGCGAAATCGCTGCGTGGGACGCTTGCACGTCACCGGGAACGCATGCGGCGTCACCATAGTCGACGACGAGAAGCTGCTCCATCGGCGCCACCTCCAGCTCGAGGTGCCACTCGCCTTCCTGGTAGTTGGCAACTCGCACCGCCCTCGGCCCGAATCGGGCGCCCGGTCTGTAAGTCGTTCCGTCGTCCCACGGCGCCCCCACGACGGCGACATCGGGTTTCCACCTGTCGAGCTCCTCCGGCTCAGACAGAGCCGCCACCTTCATGAAGGTGGTAGGCCCAAGATATCGGGGACCCGAGACCTGTGGTTGGAGTCCGGGCGGGATCAAGTGGTCGTCGCTCCGACCTTGGTTTGCGCCGCCAACGCGGACCCCAGGATGTCGAGGCCGCGAGACAGCTCGTCGTCGGTGATCGTCAGCGGGGGCAGCAGCCGGATCACGTTGTCGTAGAGCCCAGCCTTCAGGACCACGAGGCCGTTGTCGTGGCACTCGTGGAGCACGTCGGTGGTGAGGAGGGGGTCGGGCTTTTTGGAAGCGCGGTCGGTGACCAACTCCATCGCAAGCATCGCGCCGATCCCGCGGACCTCGCCGATGCACTCGAACTCCTCCGTCCACTGGCGCATCCGCGCCTCGGCCACTTCGCCGACGTGGCGGGCCCGGCCGGGGAGGTCTTCATCGAACATGATCTCGATCACCGCCAGGGCGGCGGCGCAGGCCAGCGCGTTGCCGGCGTAGGTCCCGCCAAGCCCGCCGGGGGCTGGGCCGTCCATGATCTCGCTGCGGCCGACGACCGCCGATATCGGCATCCCACCACCCAGCGATTTGGCCAGCACCATCAGGTCGGGCTCGAGGTTCCAGTGCTCGGCGGCGAAGAGCCGCCCGGTGCGCCCAAAGCCGGTCTGCACCTCGTCGAGGATGAAGACGATGCCCTCTCGCCGGCAGATCTCCGCCACCCCTGGCAGGAAATCTGGCGGCGGCACCACGAAGCCCCCCTCGCCCTGCACCGGCTCCACGATCACGGCGGCCACCTGGTCGGCGGCGATGGTGGTGCTGAAGAGCTCCTCCAGCGCGGCCAGGCTCTCGGCACCGCAGGCGGAGGCGTCGCCCGGCCAGCGGTAGGCGTACGGATAGGGCGCGTGGTAGACCTCAGGCGCGTAGGGCCCGAAGCCGCGCTTGTAGGCGACCTTGCCGGTGAGCGACATCGTCAGCAGGGTGCGGCCGTGGAAGGAGTTGTCGAAGGCCACGACCGCCGGCCGTTCGGTGCAGGAGCGCGCGATCTTGACGGCGTTCTCGACCGCCTCGGCGCCGCTGTTCAGAAGCAGCGCCTTCTTGTCGTATGAGCCGGGGGTGATCTCGGAGAGGCGCTCCGCCAGGCGCACGTAGGCCTCGGGCATCATCACCTGCGCCGCCGGGTGCACCAGCCGGACGAGTTGCTCCTGGATCGCGGCAAGCACCCTGGGGTGGCTGTGGCCGACGTTCATCACGCTGATGCCGGCGGCGAAATCGATGAACACGTTGCCGTCGACATCGGTGAGGATGGCGCCCTTGCCGCGCTCGGCGAAGACCGACGTCGTCGTCGCCAGGCCGCGGGGGATCGCTTTGGCGCGTCGTGCCGCGAGGTCAAGGGAGCGGGGTCTCGCCACGTGCTGCTTGCTCAATGTCTTGAGAGCCTTTCCGCCAGGCTGTGCCCGGTGGGTGGTCGGCCGGTGCGCTCGGCGCGGGCGTCGACGCGAGCCAGGCCTTTCTGGAC
>DAITAT010000012.1:29997-37260 GCA_036824145.1 Candidatus Dormiibacterota bacterium | reverse complement strand
GAGTAGAGGAGAGGAAACATGGCCGATGTCACCCCACCCCCGGTGAACGTGGCCCAGCCGACGCCAGCGCACCTCGAGCCAGCGACTGAGTCGCTCGGGGCCCGCATTGGGCTGCGCGTCTCGGCCTTCAGCGAGCGGTGGTTCCCCGACGCCTTCACTTTCGTCACCGTCGCAGCAATCGTCGTGTGTGTGGCGGCGCTCGCCATCGGCGCCAAGCCTGTGATTGTCGCCACTCAGTTCTCGGTCGGCTTCTGGAACCTGATCACCTTCGCGATGCAGATGGCGTTCATCATTATCGGCGGGTACGTGGTGGCGACCTCGCCGCCGGTGGCCAGGCTGATCTCTTGGCTCGCCACGCTGCCGCGCGGATCGCGATCAGCAGTAGCCTTCGTCGCATTCATAAGCCTGGCCACCTCGCTGATCAGCTGGGGCTTCAGCCTGATCTTCGCTGGACTCTTGGTGCGCGAGCTAGCGAGGCTACGGCCACGGCTCGACTACCGCGCTGCCGGGGCCGCCGCCTATCTGGGCATCAGCAGCGTCTGGGCCTTGGGCCTGTCATCCTCGGCCTCGCAACTGCAGGCGAACCCCGCCAGCCTGCCAAAGGCCCTGCTGAAGATCACAGGCGTGATTCCCTTCACCGAGACCATCTTCCTCTGGCAGTCGATGGCCACCGCAGTGATCCTGATTGTGGTGTCAGTGGTCGTTGCGTGGGTCTCAGCGCCCTCAGAGCGTTCCTCAAAGACGGCAAGCGACTTCGGAGTTGAGCTCCCGCCGGTCAGCCATGCGCTGGAGCCGCGCTCGCGGCCAGGTGAGTGGTTGGAGTACAGCCCCATTATCGCGGTGCTGCTGGCGGCGATAGCCGCCTACTGGGTGTTCGACAACTTCAGCAAGCTGGGTTTCGTCCTCGCCATTTCGAACCTCAATACCTACAACTTCATCTTCGTGATTGCGGGCCTGCTGCTCCACTGGAGGCCCAAGCGCTTTCTGGCCGCGGTAGCGAATTCGGTGCCCGCCACGGCTGGGGTGCTCATACAGTTCCCCCTGTACGCGGCGATCGCGGCCGTGCTGACCGGCGCGAAAGGCTCTGCTGGCCTGACGCTCTCGGACATGCTCGCGAAAGCGATCGTGTCGGTGTCAAACCAACACACCTTCCCGCTCCTGGCGGCCGCCTACTCAGGCATCCTCGGGCTGTTCGTGCCCTCGGGAGGAGGCAAGTGGATCATCGAGGCGCCCTACCTCATGCAGGCGGCGAAGACCCTCCACGTGAACCTTGGCTGGACTGTTCTGATCTACAACACCGCGGAGGCACTGCCCAATCTCATCAACCCCTTCTGGATGCTCCCGCTCATAGGCGTCCTTGGCATCAAGGCGCGTGAACTGATCGGCTACACGGCCCTTCAGTTCGCCGTGCACGTTCCAGTGGTCTTCTTCCTGATGTGGTTCTTCGCCCAGACCCTTCCGTACCACGCTCCGCACCCCTAACTTAGCGGGACAATCCCTGTGCCCCAAGCGGTGCCCACATGAGCGCGGTCCGGCGGGCAATGCCGCTCTCCAAGATTCCTCCAAAGATCCGCCAAAGAGCCCCGGACATGATGGCCTCCATATCAATCCCATAGGAGGACGACATGAAGTACCTGGCCCTGCTTTACGCCGACGAGTCGAAGACCCCGGCTCCCGGCAGCCCCGAGATGAACCAGATCCTGGAGGCGTACGGACAGTTCTTCCAGGAGATCACCCCAACCGGCGTGATGACCGGTGGAGACCCCGTCCAGGTCAGCTCCACCTCGACCACGGTTCGTGCCCACAACGGGTCGGTCGAGCGCACCCCAGGCCCGTTCTCTCCTGGCGGAGAGCAGATCATCGGCTTCTACCTGTTCGAGTGCGCGTCTGACGACGAGGCGATCGGCTGGGCAGCCAAGATCCCGGCGGCGAAGTACGGCGCCGTCGAATTGCGACCCATCCTCGTACAGGAATAAGGCCTCTGGGGGGTCGGGCTCGCGCTTCCAACCCCGATCCCCAACTCTCAAGGATCTAGAGGAAGACCTCCGCCGCGGTCCGGATCGTGGTGACGTCGCCGCTGACGATCAGGGTGGTCGCCAGGGACTTGGTCCAACGGTCCTTCTCCTCGCGGATCTTGGCCACCGGCCCCACCATCGCCATCGCCTCTACCAGCGCCGTGGGCACCGCCGCGGTGGCCTCCGCCTTCTGGCCGGCCAGGTAGAGGTCCTGGATCTTGTGCGCTTCGGCCTCGAAGCCCATCCGCGCCACCACGTCGTAGTGGAAGTTCTGACCGCGCGCGCCCATGCCGCCGACGTACAGCGCGATGAAGGGACGGATGCGGTTGGCGGCGGCCTCGAGGTCGGCGTCGATGGCGATCGCCACCGGCGCGGCGACTTCAAAGCTCTGCTGGTTGTGGCGGGCGTCGGGACGGGCGAACCCCTCGGCCAGCGCCTCGCGGTAGTACTCCTCGTGCTCGGGGGCGTACAGGAAGGGGAACCAGCCGTCGGCGATCTCCGCCGCCAGGGCCACGTTCTTGGGGCCCTCGGCGCCCATGAAGATGGGGATGTCGGCGCGCAGCGGGTGCACGATCGGCTTCAGGGCCTTGCCCAGCGCCTCGCCCTGGGGATTGGTCGCCGGCGCAGGCAGGCCGGGGCCACCAACGTAAGGGATCGGGTAGTGCTCGCCTTCGAAGACCACCGGTCCCTGGCGCGCGAAGACCTGTCGCATGATCGCCAGGTATTCGCGGGTGCGCGCCAGCGGCTTGGCGAAGGACTGGCCGTACCAGCCTTCAACGACCTGGGGGCCAGACACTCCCAGCCCCAGGATGAAGCGGCCCCCCGAGAGGTGATCCATGGTGATCGCCGCCATCGCCGTAGCCACCGGGGTCCGTGCCGACATCTGGATGATCGACGTCCCCAGCCTCGCCTTGGAGGTGCGTGAGCCGTACCAGGCGAGCGGCGTCAGGGCGTCGGAGCCGTAGGCCTCCGCGGTCCAGATCGAGTCGTAGCCCAGCCGTTCGGCTTCGAGGACCAGCTCCTGGGCGTCCGGGTTGGGCGCCGCACCCCAGTAGCCCATGCCGAACCCGAGCTTCATTCGTCGGCGACCTTGATGATGAGCTTGCCGAAGTTCTCGCCCTTGAAGAGCTTGAGCAGGGTATCGGGAAAGGTCTCGAGGCCCTCAACGATGTCCTCTTTTGTCTTCAGGGTGCCGGCCGCCATCCACCCCACCATCTCGATCGCGGCTTCGACGTAGCGATCGGCGTAGTCGAAAACGAGGAAGCCCTGCATCCGCGCTCGGTCGACCAGCAGCGCCATGTAGTTGGCCGGCCCCTTGACCCCACCTTCGTTGTTGTACTGCGACACCGCGCCGCAGATGGCGATCCGCGCGCCTAGGGCCAGCCGGGTCAGGACGCTGTCGAGGATGTCGCCGCCGACGTTGTCGAAGTAGACGTTGATGCGGTCGGGGCACTTCTCCTTGAGCGCCGCCCGGACGTCCTCGGACTTGTAGTCGATGGCGGCGTCGAAGCCGAGGTCGTTGACGATGTAGTCGCATTTCTCCTGGCCGCCGGCGATGCCCACCACCCGACAACCCTTGATCTTCGCGATCTGCCCGACCACGGACCCTACGGCGCCGGCCGCGCCCGAGACGACCAGGGTGTCGCCCTCCTTTGGCTCTCCCACGTCGAGCAGCCCGAAGTAGGCCGTCATCCCCGGCATCCCCAGCGTGCTCAGGTAGACCGGCAGCGGGGCCAGGGCGGGGTTGGCGCTGGTGACGCCTCGGCCGTCGGAGATGGCATACTCCTGCACCCCGAAGAGCCCGGAGACATAGTCGCCAACGGCGAACTTCGGGTTCTTCGACTCGACCACCTGCCCCACTCCGATCGCCCGCATCACCTCACCGAGGCCGACGGGCGGCACGTAGGAGCGGCCTTCGTTCATCCAGCCGCGCATCGCAGGGTCGAGGGAGATGTAGAGCACCTTGACGAGCATCTCGCCCTCGCCGGGGTCGGGCAGGGAGTCCTCGGTGTAGTCGAAATCGCTGCGCTTGACCATTCCCACGGGGCGCGAGGCAAGGTGAAATGCGTGGCTGCTAGTGCTCATGTATGACTCCCTTCGGCCGATTGGTTAGGTAAGGGTAGTGCTTACCCAAGACCGATACCCTAGGCCGGCTGCAAGACGGCCGCCGGCACGACGCCGGTGACCGTGGTCCCCTCCCCTGGTTTGGAGCTCACGTCGAGGTCGCCTCCCAGGGCGGCCAGCCGGTCGGCCATGTTCTGGAGGCCGGACCCGCGCGCGGTGATGGCGGAATCGAAACCCTGCCCATCGTCGCTGACGGTGAACTGCAGGTCCTCGCCGGCGCGCTTCAACCGGATCGTAACCGTAGTCGCTTGGGCATACTTGGCCACGTTCTGGACCGCCTCCAGGCAGCAGAAGTACACCGCCGCCTCGATGTCCTGGGAATACCGGCCGATGTCCTCAGCCTCAACCTGCACCGGTAGCAATGCTTTGCGAGCCTGGGCCGACAGCGCCGCCGCCAGGCCCTGGTCAGCCAGCAGTGGAGGATAGATGCCGCGAGCCAGGTCGCGCAACGTCTCCAGGGCTTCGCCGGCATCGGCGGTGATCTCAGTGATGAGCGCCTGCGCCTTTTGCGGGTCGGAGGCGGCGAACATCTCGGCCAGCCCCAGCTTCACCTTGATGGCAACCAGGTTCTGCTGGGCGCCATCGTGCAGATTGCGTTCCAGGCGCCGGCGTTCGGTGTCCTGGGCCGCCACCAGCCGCTGGCGAGACGCCCGCAAGTCGTCGAGTCGGAGCAGGAGATCGGCGGTCAGGCCGACGTTCTTGAGCACCAACCCGGCCTGCAGCGCGAGGTCAGTGAGGAGCTTCTCCTCGATCGGCGTCAGCGACTCGCCCTGGCGCTTGGTCACGGCAAGGGCTCCGAGCAACTCACCCTGGTGACGCACCGGGACCACGCGGTCGGCTTCCGGAAGCTCCGGCATCTCCTGCTCGCGGACGGGCACGGGCTCCTCGACCGGCACGCCGTCGGGATGAACCGCGGCCGAGCGCACGAAGTCACCGGATCGGAGCCAGACTTCGGCGCGTACCGCACCGGTGCCGTCAGCCAGGACTTGCGCCATTCGTGAGAGCACCTCCTCGCCGGCGTAGGTCTCGGCCACGTTCTCGGCGAACCGCGACAGCACCTCATATGGTGTCGCCCGCTTGCCGTAGACGAGGCGGTTGGCGAGCTTCTGGACCCTCTCGCGCACGGGCTGGAAGCCGACCGCCACCACCGCGGTGGCGACGATCGAGAGCGCCAGGTTGGGTTGCCCGCCGCTGCCCACAAGAGTGCCGATGCCGACCACGATGGCCACGTACACCGCGGTGATGAAGGCCGCCAGGAGACCGTAGACCAGGGCTCGGTTGATGACGACGTCGATGTCGTAGAGGTGATATTTCAGCACCGCGACGGCGATCGCGACCGGGATGACGGTAAGCCCAAGACAGAGAATGCCGCCGATCAGCCAGCCCGGCGTCTGGATTCCGAGCATGTCTGGCAGCGAAGCGTAGCCGGCCAACATCACCGCCACCAGCCCGAAGGCGCCGGCAAACCATTTCACCTGGTGCCGCTCATCCGACGAGCCCCGCCGGTAACGCACCACCAGGGAGGCCGCGCCGGAAATAACCCCGACCAGGATCGCCAGGACGTACAGACCATGGAAGACGTCGACCGACGAATCGAGCGCCGCAATCCCGACCGGGTTGTTGAACGTCCTTGCGGAGCCGGATGTGATCAGGCCGGGACTGAACATGAAGCCGGCCAAACTGATCCCCGCTGCTCCGCAGACAATCCAGACCAGCGGGCGCCAGCGCTTGGAGGGGACGCGTCCGTTGGGGAAGTAGATCGGCAGGAGCGCCAGTGCCCCGACCACCCCCGGTACCCAGAGCCAATTGCTCAGCCAGCCTGCCCAGATGCCACCGGGCAGCGATTGGCCCGGGAGAACACTGGCATAGGAGGCGTAGTCGCCAATAGCGTTCTCCGCCGACAGAAGCAGCCCGATGGCCAGGATGATCCAGCCGACACGGTTGCCCGCGCCCCGCGACACGATCATCGCCCCAACGCTGGCGTACACCGGCGCGAGGATGAAGAACACGACGGAGTAAATGTCGGCAGCGCCTGACGCCGCCCATGCTCCTGGAGTCGCGGCGAGAACCGCCAGAAGGGCCAGACCGACCACCGAGAGGACCATCGATGCGAGCCAGACCTGCCAAACAGGCCGAGACAGCCAGCGAACTCTCAATCTTGGCGCCACCAGCCCAGTGTGAGTGATGGAGGCGATCGTCTCCAAGGGTGCCCGCAGCGATTGGCCGGGGGTGCAGGCACCCGGTCCGTGAGCCCTAGGAGACTGCGAGCAGCGGGGTTAGTCGCAGACGAAACTGTAGCCGCGCCGGGGATGGCTGACCAGCCGGCACTGCAGCCCCAGCTCAGCCAGGCGCGCCCGGAGGCGGGCCACGTAGATCCGGACCTGGTCGTTGCTGAGCTTTGAATCGCTCCACGCCCGCTGCGCCAACACCGACGCCGGGAAGGTCTGCTTGGGGTAGGCGAGGAAGAGCGACAACAACTGGAATTCCCGCCGCGTGAGGTGGATCTTGTGGTCCCTGTGGGTCGCCACCAGGCTCTTGCCGTCGATCGCCAGGCCCTGCAGCTCCCAGTGCCGGTCGTGCCAGAAGTCCAACCGGCGCCGGTACTGCTCGAGCTGGGAGTTCAGCGCCGCCGCGTCAAGGCTGACCGGTGCTCCGGAGGCCTCCGACGCGGAGTTGTCAGAGTGGCCGTTTCGCGCCAGGAGGCCTTCCTGGAAGGCGATCAGCTCCCGGTAGATGTTCATCCAGTGCGCCGCGTCGCCGGCGTGGTCCGTCTGCGGGTTCTCGCCTCGGAACAGCAAGTCGTCGCCGACTGCAATACGAATATCCGCGTCGATGTCCGGCGACCGCTCAAATTCCTGTGCCATATGCCTCCATTTGCCTGTCGGCAAGAGAGACGCTATGTCTGGCTGTCGGCGGGTCACCTACGGGACAGAAGCTGCCACGCCCCTCAATCTAGGCTTCATAGAGCTTCAGTCGGCTTCGGCGTCGCCGCCTTTGGCGATGAGGTAGCCCCGCGCGCGCTCGGCCAGCGGATATCGAGCGACGAGGCTCCAGAATCGCGGTCCGTGGCTGCGATAGCGAAGGTGAGCCAGCTCGTGAACCAGCACGTAGTCGACCACCCAGG
>DAITAT010000012.1:13741-29897 GCA_036824145.1 Candidatus Dormiibacterota bacterium | reverse complement strand
ACCAGCACGTAGTCGACCACCCAGGCCGGGAACTCGCGGATCCGGGAGCTCAGCCGGATGGCACCGGTATCGATGGTGCAGCTGCCCCAGCGGCTCGTCTGCTGGTCCGACCAGCGCACCGACGCGGGCTGGAGCTCGCCACCGAAGTGGCGCCTGGACAGGGCATCGGCGCGGCGCATCAGGTCGTCATCGCCGGGCGCCGGGCGCCGCCGCAGGCGCCTGGTCATGCGCTCGATCCATTTCGCCTCTTCCTGGGCTGACATGCCAGCGGGAAGGCGGATCTCGATGCCCTCACCACGGCGGCGGGCGCTGATGGTCCGGCGGCGCCGAGGGGATCGGATGATCACGACCTCTTCCGCGACCAGGTCGACGTCCGGGTTCAGCGGCGCGGGCACCATTCGGCGCCGAGTATAGGTTTTCTGCCGGGACCGCCCTGCAGCATGGAGGCCCCCTTAAACTGAGAACCGGCCGGGCAAAGCCGGCCGGTTCGGGTCCCGCATCTCAACTGAGGGCTTTGCTCGCCCGCTTGCTGACCGCCTTGGCCCCCTTCTTGACGGCGCGGCGAGCCCGGGTCACGTTGCTGCCGAGGGCTTTCTCAATTTTCTTCCAGCCCTTCTCCAGCTCTTTGACCTGCTCCCGCAGCCGCTTATTCTCCTTGACCAACGCCTGGACCCTCTTGGTCATCGCCTCAGCTGGATTCGACGCCGACGTACGGCGAGTCTTGGATCCCACCGGGCGCCCGCGCTTGGCTACGGTTGTGCCGGCCGCGGCGGCGGTACGACGCGTCTTCGATCCCACCGGGCGCCCCCGCTTCGCCCCGGTGCTGGCTGTGGCGCGGCGACGCGTTGCCGTCGCGCTCGTCTTGCGGGACGTGGATCTGCGTCTGCTGCGCTTGCGCGCGGTGCGTCTTGGCGCCGGCGCGCTGGCTGTTTCCGCCATCCAATAAATCCTCCTCAGGCCGGTGTCGGCTTACAGCGCCAAGGATAAACGTTGAGTCCTGGAAATTGCTTGAAGCGACGCGTGATTTGCCATATGTCTTCACGCGAAAATGCGCCCCCGACATCCGCCTAATTAGGGCGAACGCAGAATCACGAAATAGTGGTTGCGGGCTCCGTTGGGACTGTGCTAAGCTGCGGTCACCAGCGCAGTCCTCCACGAGTCCTCGTCGCGCCAGGAGTCGTCGGCCGTTGGGCCACAATGCACAGATCGGGGGGACGGGCTTGGAAGGGAGACGAGCTCCGCAGGGATTGGCCGCCGAAGATCGGCTGGCACTCGGGCTCACCGCCTCGCACCTCAGCTACCTGGTGGTTGGTTCCCTGGCGGGTTACGCAATCCTGGCCAGCGGTCTGCCCGGGCTTCTGAAATACCCGGCTGGGCTACTCCTCATCGGCGTAGGCGCGCTGCTCGCGTGGGGACGGTTGGGACGGCGCCCACTCGACACCTGGGCCTGGCTGGCGGCGAGGTATTACTTGCGCCCGCGGCGGTCTCCTACAGCCGCGCCGGACGGCGGTGCTCTCGTACTGGCGGCCGACTCGGACGATCCGCCGGAGCAGAATGCAGCCCCCGCCTCGCTGGCCGAGGAACCGCCAGAGCTCCACGACAACTTCGAAACATCAAGTGAGCGAGCCCCGGCGGAAATCTCGACCGCGGACGAAATCTCAACCCCAGAGCAAGACAACGAGCCACGAATCCTGACCCTCCCAGCGCATTTTGCCCAGGTCGCCGACGGCACCACCGAATATCGAGTCGCCAGTGAACCGGAGGCGGAGCTTCAGCCACCTGAAGCCGTCCCCGTGTTCCTGGCGGCAACCCAGAGGGTCGCCTTTTTCTCGCTCAAGGGCGGCGTGGGCAAAACGACGCTTGCAACCGAGGTCGCCGCGCACCTGGCCCGTCGCGGTCGATATCGTTCGCGGCCGGACGCGGCGGCTGAACCGCTGCGCGTGGCGTTGCTCGACCTCGACCTCGGGTCCGCAAACGTCTCCATGAAGCTCGGGCTAACCCACCCCACGCTTTGGGACCTGGTGCTCGACCCCGAGCCGGATGCCGCGCGTATCGAAGAGTGCCTTGTGCTCCACGACGACAGCGGACTTCGCGTTTTGCTGGGCCCACCTCGCGCCATCGCCGCCGGCGAGACTCGCGCCCTGGCGATGCAGCGTTTGGCCCAGGTCCTGAACCACCTCGACGAAAATGGCTATCACTTCGTGTTCCTGGATCTCTCCAGCGACATCGACGAGTTGACCACGTACGCCCTCGAGGCGGCACACCAGGTGTATTACGTCATGACGCCAACAGCCAGCGGCGTTCAGGACACATACCGAGGAGTCGAGACCCTGCGGAGGTTAGGACATCGTCGCAAGCTGCGCTTCGTTCTCAATCAACAGCGGGCCGGGTTCAACCCTGATGAGATGCTGGCCGACCTGGGTGGGACGTTGTCGGCGTCGATACCGCGCGACGACGCCTTCACCTCGGCCGAGGACGACCACGAACCGTTAAGCCTGCACGGGGCCGGCGCCGGCGCCAGGGCGATCGGCGCATTTGCCGCTTCGATTTATCCGAGCCTGGAGAGCGCCCCCTCCAGGGACGGTTTCTGGACTCGCCTCAGGAGTCGACTTGGCTGAAACAACGCTGACAGGAATCGCGGGCGGAGCAGTAGAGGCATCCGAGCCAGACGACATCCGGGCGCGGGTCCGCGCCTACTTATCGCTGCACCTGGACAGCGATGTCACCGATCCGTTCGCCAATGCGCCTCACCGCGATGCCTTGATCCGAGCCAAGGTTCTCGAGGCACTGACTGCAAACGGCTGGGTCCACGACGAGCGCACCGTGGGCTGGCTGATGGACGAGCTGGTCGGGCTCGGACCTCTACAGAAACACATGGACGATCCAGAAGTTTCCGACATCCTCGTCAACCGCTGGGACGAGATCTACGTCGAGCGACAGGGGCGATTGGTTTTCACGCCCACCAGGTTCCGCGACCAGCCGCACCTGGAACAGGTGATCCAGAAGATCGTCGCACTGGTCGGTCGGGAGATCAGCGTCGAAAAGCCACTGGTGGACGCTCGCATGAGCGACGGCAGCCGCGCCAACGCCGTCTACGCCCCGGTCGGCGGGCCGACGCTGTGTATCCGGAAGTTCAACCACCTCAAGCTGGACCTGGCCTCGTCGCCCGGCGGCAACCCCGACTGGGTCACCGCGGGCGGTATGTCTCCAGCGATGGCGGCGTTTCTTGTTGCGATGGCCAGGTGCCGCGCCAACGTCCTGATCAGCGGGGCCACCGGCGCCGGCAAGAGCACCCTGCTGCGGTCGCTGGTGAGCTCTTTCCCGGGCGAGGAGCGAGTGATCACGATCGAAGACACCGCCGAGCTCGAGCTCGATACCCCTCATTGGGTGAAGTTGGAATGCGTGCATGGCAACAGCCTGGGCGACGGCGGCAGCGGAGATCGCCGGCTGGACGTCGCCGACCTGGTCCAGAACGCGCTGAGGATGCGCCCGGATCGGCTGATCATTGGCGAGATCCGCCATAGCAAGGAGGCGTACTACACGCTTGAGGCGCTCAATACCGGGCACGATGGGTCGGCCACGACCATCCACGCCAGCGGCTGCGACGACGCACTGGCGCGGCTCGAGCTGCTGGTGACGCGCGATTTCCCGGCGCTCGGCACCCGCGAAGTCCGCGGCTACATCGCCCGCGTCTTTAACGTCCTCATCCACGTGACCCGGCTGCGCGGCGGCCACAGGTGCATCTCCGAGGTCACCGAACTGGATGGCGTCGATGAGAACGGCGGCTATCGACTGCGGTCAATTTTCCAAACCGCCTTCGACACCAACGGCGGGGACCTTCGACCTGTCTTTCAATCGACGCCCGGGTACCGCCCTGGCCCGCGGTTGCGCCGGCGCCTGGAGGTGGAGGGAATCACCTGGATCTCCTAGGCGCCCTGCTGGTCGGCTCCGCTGTGGTGGCGCTTGGTCTCAGCGTTTTGCCACGGGCGCCGCGGCCTGGACCCACCTTCCGGCGCTGGTACGCGAGCCGACTTGCCCGCCGCCGCGCCGAGCTCGCCCGAGCGCGGCTACGCCTCGACCCTCGCGCCTTCGAGGCCCTCGCGCTGGCCGCACCGGTAGTCGGCCTGCTGCTCGGCTGGACCGTCTCGCCGCTGGTCGGCGGCGGCGGCATGATCGCCGGGCTCACCGCCCCCCGGCTGCTCATCAACCTGCTCACGGCACGCCAGCGCTCTCGCAGCGAGCGCGAGGCTCCGCAGCTGCTGCAGCTGCTGCTCGCCAACCTTGGAGCCGGCGGCACCTACTTCGATGCGCTCCAGGCGGCGCGTCGAAATATCGGCGACCGGTGGCTGGCGGAGGACCTCACGGAGGTTGTCCAGCGCTTCCTCCTCGACGTCCCGATGGGGACCGCACTGCGCGAGGTGCGGCCCCGGATCGTGGGGCGAAACCTGGGCCTGGTCTGGGACAACCTGACCATATGTGTCGACCAGAAGATCCCCGCCGAGCGGGCGCGCGACCTCCTTCTGGACATCTCCGCCACTGTCCGCTTCAACGTCCAGCTGGCAGGTGAGATCCGGGCGCAGACCACCGGGCAGCGAGTCCAGATCTGGGTACTAGCGCTGCTGGTACCGGGGATCTACCTCTACCTCAGGCTGGTGAGTCCGTACTTCCTCAACGTCCTCGATGACACCTGGACCGGGCGCTACGTGCTGGTTCCGGCGGCCGCCTTCCTGGAGGTGACGGGCATCTACTTGAGCTTTCGCCTCAGCCGGGTGCGGGTCTAGATGCTGCTCGGGGCACTGTTGTTTGGGGGCGCGATCTTCTGCCTCCTGGTCGCGGTGGTGCCGCGGCCGTCGCACCTCAGGCCCGCCCGAGGCGCGCTGGCGTTCATCCGCTCCAGCACCCTCGATCAACCCCCACCGCCCACCGACGACCTGGCCCTGCTACACACCCTGCTGAGACGTCTGACCCTGCGCCTCGGAATGCGGGCTCGTGGCGTGACCGCCCAGGACCTGGTCGAGGCCGGCATCGATCCTGAAGTCCTGACCCCTGCCGAGGTCACCACCCTCAAGCTGCTTGCGGCAGCTGGCGCGGCCACGACCACCCTGGTGCTGGGCTCAGTCACTCCGGGCGTCCTGGTGCTGACGCCGGCCGCCGCGTGGTTCGCCTTTGTCGCGCCGAGCGTCTACATAAGCCGACGACGTGGTCGCAGGCGGACCATCATCCTTGGCGAGCTGCCCGACATCGTGGGTCTGCTGCGTGCGTTCACCAATGCGCAGGTGCCCCTGGAGCAGGCGCTGCACCTGGTTTCGAAACAGCTGGCCGAAGCCGATCCCGGCAACCTGCTGGCGTCCGAACTGCGCGTCGCTCTCGGGGATTACGGGCTCGGGGAGACCATCGAGACCAGCCTCGGCCGCATGGCCGATCGGATCGGAGTCGAGGAGGTCCGGACGCTGGTCACCGGCATATCGCAGGGCAAGCGGTTGGGCGCAGGGATGGAGATGATCCTGCGCGACCAGGAGCTCCTGGTGCGCATGGGCCAGCGCAACCGCGCTTCCGCCGCCGCCTCGCAGATTTCCACGCGCCTGATGGGGGTGCTGGTGGGGGTCTACTTGCCGGAGTTCGTGATCCTGGTGATGGTGCCGCTGTTCTGGGGGGTTATGCTCCGCGCTTTCGGCTAGCCGTCGAAGTATCCGCTCCAGTGTCCCGAAGCTCGGAAACAAGCTGGCGCAAGCCGGTGGTGCGCTCCGCCCCGACGCCGTGTAGGTAGATCCGCGCGAATTCCTTGCCCGGCGTCACCGGCTCGCCCGGCCCTCGGACCAGGACCAGGGCCTCGTCGCCGGCGGCGCTGAGGTCGGTGAGCCACGCGCCCTGGCGCAGGTACCGGGGGCCGCCCTCCCCGATGTGATAG
This sequence comes from Candidatus Dormiibacterota bacterium, assembly GCA_036824145.1. Taxonomy (GTDB): domain Bacteria; phylum Chloroflexota; class Dormibacteria; order DASZGP01; family DASZGP01; genus DATMMS01. The sequence continues at coordinate 23,989 of DAITAT010000012.1, read as the reverse complement.
ACGCCGGACGCAAGCGACGAATGTCCTGCCGGGGCTTTCTCGAGGCGATGCACGATGACCTGGGAGGTCGGTGGCAGCGCCAGCGGTACCTGCCGGGCGGGCCCCCAGTCATCAGCCGCGTCCAGGCCGATCATCAGGTGCTGCAGAAGCAAGGGAGCGAGACCGGCCGACAGCTCGACCTGCGTCGCCAGCGGCAGCGACGCCACCATGCGGGGGTTGGCCTCGATCACCACCGGGCCGCCCGCGCCAAGCACGAAGTCGACCCCGAAGACGCCGCGGAATCCGGCTTGGCTCAGCGCCGCCGCCAGGGTCGCGACGGCGGCGCCGACGCCGGCCAGGTGAGGTTCGAGCGTCGACTCTCCCCAGGCGTTGCCGCAAGATCCCAGCTGGAACGGGGTCAGCCAGGGGACCCCGGTGACCTGCCGTGACGGCAGCGACCAGTCGAGTAACCCGCCCGGGCCGGCAACCGCGTTGACGGTGAAGGGCAGGCCGCCGACATGCTCGGAGACGCGGACCGCCGGGGCGGCCTCGCGGCGGCGGGCATGGTCGAGGTCGGTCTGGCCCGCGACCATCCAGGTGCGCCGGCCGGCGTTTCCCCGCGGGCCCTGCACCACCAGGCGGGGCCCGAGACGAGTCGCCAGGGCGGCGTAGTCGGACCAGCCCCCGGCGCTGACGACCTCCCAGCGCGGTGTGCGCAACCCCGCCCGAGCAGCGATGTCGACGAAGCTGAGCTTATTCTCGAAGCTCCTGGCGGCGGTCACCTGGGCTCTCTCGCCGCCGACTGTGATGCCGGAGACGCTGCGCACCGCAGCTTCGAAGCGCTCCGACGGCTTGAAGGTCATCACCACCAGCGGCCCGACCCGCCTGCAGAACTCGATCGCGGCGGGGTGCTCCATGAGGTCGGCGGACGACCGGCCCTCGACCTCCGCCGGGGGCACGTGCTCGGAGAGGCAGAAGACCTCGATGCCTTGATCGCGCAGGACGTCGATTGCCGAACTGCGCTGGACGCACATCAGCACCGTCTCGGGCAGCACCGTTTCCAGGCCGGAGGCGAGCCAGATGTCGTGGGCGACGACCGCGGGTCGACGTGGTCCACCACCGCTGGCGGCGAGCGCTTCGCGGGCCCCGGCGACGACGTCGGCGAGCGTCATCGGAGGTCCTCCACCAGCGCCAGGACTTCCTCCCAGGTGACCGCCGGTTGAGCCAGGCTGCCGGGACCTGACTCCTCGTCGGCGACAGCTGCCGAGACCGCCCGGCCGGTCAGGAGCAGGCAGGCGCTGGTGACGCCTGCCTCGGACGCCGCCACTCGCAGTCCCGCCAGCCCCGCCCAGCACTCCAGCGCCACCTCATGGCCCTGCTCGCGCAGAGCATCGCCGGCAGGGGCGATCTGCTCGTCGCCGACCCACCACGCCTGGCCGCCGCCGTCGCGCACCATCGCCTCCACCACCGCGGCTCGATCCGAGACTTTGACGCCGAGGTCGCCGACCACGCTGCGGCGGCCGTCGCCAGGCCGGCCGAACGCCTTGCTGATGCCGTTGACCAGGCCTGCCTGCACCGGGTGCAGCGGCAGCTGCGCCCCATGCTCACCGAAGGTCTCGGCCAGCGCCTGGAAGGTGGCGCCGCTGCTGGCGTAGCCGAACACCGCGGTCGCCTCCAGGAGCTCGACGGCGAGCTCTTCACCCAGGCTCCGGAAGCCGGCGACCGCCTCGGCAGATCGCGAGGGCCGCAGGTCGGGCCAGCCACGGACGCGGGAGAGGCGGATACCGTAATTGATCGGTTTCTTGGTGACCACCACTCGCGCCCCCGCCCGGCGCAGCGCCACCACCCGTCCAGGCTCGGTGCGCGGTGACAGCAGCGCGACCACGGTGACGCCGCCGAGCCGTCCATAGGTCGCCGCGGCCAGCGCCGCGTTGCCGGATGAAGAGATCACCGCCACCTGCTGGCCGCGCTCCATGCAGGCCGCGATTTGGACCACCGCGCCGCGGTCCTTGTGCGACCCGGTGGGGTTCACGTCTTCGCGCTTGAGCCACAGCCGGCTGACCCCGGCCCAAGCCGCCAGCGCCGCGTTCTCCTGCAGCGGCGTGTTGCCCTCCCCCAAGGTCAGCCCGGTGAGGTCCATCTAAGCGCGCTTCGAGAATGTATGCGGTGGCGAATATACTAGATAGGTGGCCAACTGCCCTTCCTGTAATACGCCCATCGACCAGGCCGAGCTGACGCTCGGCGAAATTGTCCCCTGCCCCGGCTGCGGCAGCGACCTCGAGGTCATCAGCCAGGACCCGCTCACTCTTGAGGTTTACGAGCAGGAGGAGAAGTAGCCTCCTCCGGCTGATCGCCTGAGCCGGCGTCACCAGCGACGGCGTCACCGACGGTGGCCTGCCGGACCAGCTGCCGGAAGCCGGTGTCCTCGTCGGCGCCGACGTAGTAGCGCGTGAAGAAGCCGGGACACGCCGGCGACAGGAGCACCGAATCGCCCGGCTGCGCCACCTTCAGAGCCCGAACGACCGCCGTGGGCAGATCCTCGATCGATTCGACCTGGACGCCATGGCGGAGGAGAGCGCCGACCAGCCTGTCGCTCCCGGGTCCGGGTAGGGCGAGGGCGACGCGGACCGCAGAGGTTGCGGCTTCAGCCAGCCCGTCGCAGTCGAGGGCCTTGTCGTCGCCTCCGAGGATCCAGATCACGCCGCTCCCCAGCGTCCGCAACGCCGCCTCGGTGGCGGTGGGCGTGGTGCTGTTGAGGTCGTCGTAGAACTTGACCCCACCGGCGTCCCAGATGAACTGCATTCGGTGCTTGAGCCCGCGGAACTTTGCCAGCGTCTCGGTCACGGCCTCGGGCCCCACCTTCAGCGCCAGCGCCGCGGTGGCGGCGGCGGCGGCGTTGATGGCGTTGTGCCGGCCCGCCAGCGGCAGCGCGCCGGCGTCCACGTCGAGAGCCTCAAGCCCCTGGCTGACCAGGTGCTGATCACGAAGCGCGACGCCGCGCTGCCCGGTGTCGAGGTGCTCACCAAACCACAGGGCGTCGGCGGCCGTCATCTCCGCCATCCGCCTGGTGACCTCGAGGTCGGCGTTGAGCACGGCGACGTCCCCGGCGCGCTGGTGCTGCACCATCGCCGACTTGGTCGCGACGTAGCCGGCCCAGCCGCCGTGCTCCTCGAGGTGGTTGGGGTAGACGTTGGTCACCACCGCGACGTTAGGGCTGCGACCCAGCGTCTTGAGGTGCCGGTTGCTGATCTCGAGCAAGAGGATGGAGTCGGGCCCGGCGGCGAGAACGTCGCCAAGTGCCTGGCGACTGTGCCGGTCATTGCCCGCGAAAATCACCTCGCGGCCGCCGGCCGCCAGCATCTCCTGCAGCAAGGCGGTGGTGGTCGACTTGCCCTGGCTGCCGGTGACGCCGACCACCGTCCCGGGGGCCAGCGCCAGGTAGAGCTGCATCAGGCTGAAGAAGCGCTCGTGCAGGTCGGGCGAATCGGCCAGGCGCTGGTTGCTGGGGTAGAGGTACCAGCCCTGGGTGACAGCGATGGCATCGGCCGCCTCGATGCCTTCCAGGTAGCGCGCGCGGAAACGCAGCTCAACGCCTTCGCGCAACCTCCGCAGCATCGCCTCGCGCTCGTCCTTGGTCCACCCGACGTGGACGCGCTTGAAGGAGCGGTCGAACTCCTGCGCCTCGGAGAAATCGTGACCGACGAGGTTGATAAAGCCGTGGTCGAGGAAGAACAGGAGGAGGTGGGCCCCCTCGACGCTGCCTGCGCCGACGACGTGCACCGCCCGGTCGCGCAGGGCGAGGAGGTCGTCCAGGCCCTCGATGCGCCGGCCCAGGTCGCTCACTGAACCGCTCAGGGGACCAGCTCGACGGGGCGGCGGTAGCCCTGGTGCCGGTAGCGCAGGGCGTTGGTCTCCAGAGGCTCCTCGATCACCTTGTTCTCGGTCCGGCAGGCGTGGAGGACTGTCTTTGGGGAGGTCAGCAGCAGCACGTGGGCGACGCGCCGGGACCGCGGGGTGGCGAAGAGCAGGTCACCGGCGTCAGCCGCGGCAGCGGTGACCCGCACGCCGGCGTGGCGCTGGTCGCCGGTGTGCTTGGGCAGGAGTACGCCGCTGGCATCGGCGAAGACTCGCTGCACCAGGCCGGAACAGTCGAAACCGCGCGGCGTGGTGCCGCCCCATCGGTAGGGCACGCCGAGCTGCGCCCGCGCCGCCGCCAGCACGGCGTCCAACACCGAATCGCCGCCTGTGTCTGCGGGCGACGCCAGACCGGGTGGAACCGCAACGTCTTCCTGGCTGCGCCGGCGCCCCGCCCAATCGAGCCGCGCCGCCTCGCCGTCGGTGGCCGCCAGCCCGCCGTCGCCGACCCACCCCACCGACAGGTCGGCGCCCTGCACCAGCCGCGCCGCGCCAGTTTGCCCGAGCAGGCGGAGCGGTCCATCGGATGGGAGGTACTCCGTCTGGCGCGCGTGGTCGCGGCCCATCTCGGCTGGTTCGCGCCAGACTTCGAGCACGCCATCGGTGGTGATCTCGAGCCATCCCTCTTCCAGGCCCTGGTCCGGGTCTGCGAGAACGGCGACATCGATGGCGGCGCCGTGAGCCTCAGCCATGCGCCGCACCTGTCGTGCCTGGCCGAAGGTGAGCACCCTGCCCTTCACAATTAGCCCAGCAGAGCTTCGGTCGAGGTCGAGTTGAACCACTGGTAGCGGTGCCGTCACCCATGTCCGCACCAGTTCCGCGATCTCCTCCTTGAGGCGGGCTGGCGACCCGGAGACCATCGGCGCCGTCAATCCGCCGGGGTCATGCGGCCGCTTCGCTGTCCTCGGTGGCCCGGACCATCTCCACCAACTCGGTGAGCGACTGCACCGTGAGGCAGTCGGGATGAGGTGCCGCGCGCTGGCGATCCACCAGCACCGGGGTCATGCCCACGGCACGGGAGCCAAGCACATCAGCCCAGTAGTTGTCGCCCACGTGCCAGGCGTCCGCGGCGTCCACTCCAAGCCGGCGCAGCGCGAGCCGGAAGATGCGTGGGTCCGGCTTCATGGCGCCCGCTTCGACCGAGGCGATGATGTCCTCGAAGAAGCCGGCCACCTGGTGCAGCTCGCAGACCGCGCGCAGGGTGTCGACAAAGTTGGAGATCACCAACATCCTGATGCCCTCGGCCCGCAGCGCCTGCAGCGCCGCCATCACCTCGGGAAAAATCTCCCAGTTCTCCGGCTGCCAGGCGATCGTGTAGATCTTCTCGCCGACCTCTTGGTGGCGCTCGTCGGGCACCCCCAGGCCGGTAAGGATGATGCCGTTGTACTCGGCCCAGAAGCGGGTTGCCTCCTCCATCGAGGCCTCGAAGTCCCGGCCCTCGCGGGTGCTGCGGATGTAGTGCTCGCGTGCCGGCGCCAGGGCACCCACGAGCGCGTCCAGACTCACGTCGATGCCGTATTCGGCCAGCACCCGGCGGTACAGGTCGGGCCCGGTGGGCCGATGCTTGAGCAGGGTGTAGCCCATGTCGAAGCAGATCGCTTTGGGCCGTCGCATCACGGCAGAGCCTATCAGCGGGGCGCTTCAGCCGAACAGCTCGTGCGCGACGCGCCGGTGGTTGGACTCGGTCTCCGCGTATGCCTCCAGCAACAGCTCCGCCGACGTCTCCCAGGAGTACGCCCGCGCCAGCTGCCGCGCCGCCGAGCCCATCACCGACTGCGCCTGCGCGTCGTCGATCACATGGCGGAGCGCCTCGGCCCAGGCCATCGGCTCGTGGCTCGGGACCGTGACGCCGGTTATGCCGTCGAGGACAAGCTGGCGCAGGCCACCGATGCGAGATGCCACCACCGGGGTGCCGCAGGCCTCCGCCTCGATCGCCACCAGCCCGAAGGACTCGCTGTAAGAAGGCACCGCGCAGACGTCAGCCAGGCTGTAGTACGCGGGCAGGTCCTCGTGCGGGACGGCGCCCAGGAAATCGACCCTGTCGTCCACGCCGATCTCCACCGCCAGCGCCTCCAGGCGAGCGCGCTCGCCGCCGTGGACACCGGCCTCGAGGATGCCGTTGCTGCTGTCGGCGCCGAGCACCAGCAGACGCACGTCGCGCTGGGTGCGGCGATCGAGGATGGCGGCCAGGGCATGGACCAGGATTTCGACTCCCTTGAGGCGCTCCAGGCGGCCGGTGAAGAGGATCACCTTTTCATCGGCGCGGATGCCGAGCCGGCGCCGCAGATCGGCGCCATCGGTCGGCGCGAATATCCCCGTGTCGACTCCCGGAGCGACCACCGAGATGCAGCTTCGGTCGGCGCCATACAGGAAGACAAGGTCCTCCACCTCCTGGGCCGTGGGAACGATCATGCGGTTGGTGCTGCGCACGATCTCGAGCTCGACGGCGACCCGCTGGTCGGCCTCGGGGGCGGCGCCGGCGGGCCGATCGCGGTCCTTGACGCGCGCCAGCGTGTGGGCCATGTGGGCCCAGGGGACCCCCCAAAGCTGCGAGAGCCTGCGACCTGCCCAGCCGCTGAGCCAGTAATGGCTGTGGACCAGCCGGAATTCGATCTCCTCGTCGCGCGCCCACTGGGCGACGCCCCCATAGAACTCAGGCAGGTGGTAGAAGAAGCCGTCCTTGCTGATGGGAGCCTGGGGACCGGCGGGGATGTGCACCAGGCGGGTGCCGTCTTCGAAGTCCACCACCGGCGGCGCCTCGGGATCCTCCTTGCGAGTGAAGAACACGGTTGGGACATCGCGTCGCGCCAGCGCCTCGGCCATCTCGCGAACGTACACGCTCATACCGCCGTTCTCGGCGCTCCCGATCTCGGAGTAGGGACAGGCGTGGGCGGTGATCACCGCCAGAGCCTTGCCGCTCAAACCAGCTCCACGGTCAGATGCACCAGCTGCCGGTCCCTGGCGCCTAGGTCGTACTTGTACTTCTCGGCACCACGCAGAAAATCCACTTCTGACATGCCTTCGTGGATCGCCAGTCTCACCTCTTCGCTCATCATCACGAACCCGGGGCTGAACGCGTTCTCGGCAGGGTCATACCCGGAGTTGTATAGGAGAAGTTTGCCCCGGTAGACAAATCCCAAAACCGACGCCACCGATCGGCCCTGGAAATGAAGGCTGCGGAGCGACAACCAGCCAGCTTCCTGGAGGTGCAAACAGATGTGGCGGAAGAATCGTTTGACGTCGTCGGTGAGGAAATCCTGCTTGGCCCGAGAGCTCTTGGCGTGGAGCTCGAAGAAGCTCTCGAGATCGGTGGCCAGGGTCTCCGGCTGCGACTCCACGATCGTCCATCCGCCCGCTTCCTCGATCCGGCGTCGCTTGCGGCGCAGCTCGTGGCGGTCTTTCTTGCCAAGGCCGGCAACATATGTCTCCCAATCATCATTGAGCTCGATCCGAGGGCTGACTTCTTCATCTTCCAGGTGGTAGCGGCGGTCCATGTCGCGGGCGGCGGCGGTCAACAGCCGCACAGTCACGCCGTCCGACCTCAGGAAATGGAAATCCATTACGAGGCCGGGAGATTCCAGGCAGTGCTCGAGAAAAGCGCGCCCCACCGCGGACTCATACTCCGGCTCGACCAGGATCCCAAGGTAGTCGCTGACCTCGAGACCGCCACCGAAACGCACCGCCGGGAAGCCGCCAACCTTCTCCCGGTACGTCGGCGCCAGCCCGACAAGTCGACCCCGGTCGCGAAAGGTGACGAGGTCGAGTTGGCCTTCGCCCAGGTCCTGCCACCAGGAGTGCTGCCAGACGTAGGTCAGGAAGATGTTGGCCTCGGCGGCGCGCTGCTCCAGCTCCTCCCATTCCGGGCGCAGAGAAACGAAAGCGGAATCGTCGCCGAAGGCCGCCACGTCGAGCCCGTGGCCCGGGCGCGCGCGATCGGCCGTAGCTGTCATGCCCAAGTATCGTATGACGGACACTGATGGCGCCCAGGATCATCTTCTTGTTCAGCGACACCGGCGGCGGCCACAGGGCATCCGCCAATGCTGTCGCCAGCGCAATCGAGGCGGAGTACCCCGGGCGCTTCGAGGTCGACATGATCGACCCGTTCGTCGAAGGCGGCCGGCCCTTGGGGCGCTGGCTGGTCTATCGCTACAAATGGATCATCAAGCACATGCCCCGGGCGTACGGGCTGATCTTCCACACCACCGACAACCGGGTGATGATCAAGGCCGCGGTGCGCTTTCTTGGACGGCAGCTGAGCCCTGGGATCGAGCGCGGCGTCGGCGATCGGCCGCCGGCGGGGATCGTCTCCTTTCACCCGCTCACCAACCACGTCACGGTGGAGTCGCTGGACCAGCTCCACCTCGACATTCCGTTCGTGACCGTGATCACCGATATGACCGAGGTTCACCGCTTCTGGATGACGCGCAAGGCAGACGTGGTGGTGGTGCCGTCAGCGGAAGCGCGCCAGCTGTGCATCAGCAAAGGTCTCGACCCGCGCCGGGTGCATGTCGCCGGGCTGCCGGTCAGCCCGCGCTTCACCGGCCCCCTGCACGGCGTCGGCAAGAAGCAGCTGCGCGTGCGCCTCGGCCTGGCCGACGGGACGACCTTGCTGCTGGTCTCAGGCGGCGAGGGTTCCGGACGGCTGGCGACCCAGGCCAAGGCGCTGGACCGGGCCGGCCTGGGGCTTCAGTTGCTGATTGTCTGCGGCCGCAACGCGACGCTTCGAAAGAAGCTCGAGGCAGAGTCGTGGAGGGGCAATGTGCATGTCTACGGGTTTGTCGAGAACATGCCCGAGTTGATGCAGGCAGCCGACGCCATCGTCACCAAGGCGGGGCCGGGAACGATCTCCGAGGCGCTGATCTCGGGGCTGCCGATCTTCCTCACCGGCTACGTCCCCGGCCAGGAGGAGGGCAACGTCAAATTCGTGACCGGCCAGGGCGTGGGCTACTACGCGCCTCGCGTTGGCAAGCTGGTCAAGTTGGTGCGCAAATGCCTTGTCGAAGACCACCAGGAATTTGACCGCATGCAGGGCAGAGCTGAGGCCGTCGGCCGCAGCGACGCTGCCGCCGAGATCGCCCAGCTGATCGTGGCCGCTGTCGACCCGCTACCGATCCTGCCATTCTGACCGAGCTCTCCTGGCGCCAACCACGAGCTAGAGCGCGGCGTCGCAGACCAGGCGGAAGTCGCAGTGGCGACATTTCCAGGGCGTCGGCTGAGGTGAGAACTCGCCGGCCATGATCCCCGCCGCCAGCTCCTCGGCGACCTCCTGGTCGGCGGCCAGCTGCGAGGTGGTCTTGAGGACCTCGACCTCATTGGCGTCCTCCAGGTAGAAGACCGCCAGGGTCACCGGCTGGAGCCCGAAGACCTGCTCGGCGGCGATCGCGTACAGCCCCAGCTGTAGGTCCTTCTCCAACTCCCACTCCTGCTTGACGTCGCCGGTCTTGTAGTCGATGACTTTGTAGCCGCCGCGCTCACCCCGGTCGATGCGGTCGATCCGGCCGCGCACCTTGAAGCCGGGCAGGCTGAGGCTGAATGACTGCTCGGGGTCGGCATGCAGGAAGCGGCCGTTGAGGCGACCCTTGCGATGGAGGTCGCGGATGAACTGCCGCCCTCGCTCCAGCCAGAGGTCGGCGTTGACGGGGTCGGAGAAGCGCTCCTGGCTGAAACATCGGTCGAAGACCGCAATCGCCTCCTCCACCTGCGGCTGCTCCGCGCGGTTCTGCCCCAGGATTTGGCTCAGCGCCGCGTGGACGGCGATGCCGAAGTCCTGCTCCGGGCTGGGGCGTGTGGGCAGGTGATAGATGTGGCGGTACTGGTATTCACGGGGGCAGTTGCGATAGCTGTCCAGCTGACTGTAGCTGAGCAAGAGCTCGGGCACCTCGGGGTGGCTCATCGGCAGTGCCGACTGCGCCGCCGGCGCCGGCGTGGGCGGCTCGACCAGCGGCTTAGGCTCGGGGGCCGCGGTCTCCACCACGGTCCCGTCGGGCGCGGGCAGGAAGCCCATGTCGGCGAGGAAGCGTGACGGCTTCCAGCGCTTGCCGCCCTCGTAGCGCTGGGCGGCGGAGACGAACAGATAACGCCGCGCGCGGGTCAGCGCCACGTACGCCAGGCGCCGCTCCTCCGACAACCGAGGATCGCGACCGGGAATCTCTTCGACGATCAGCTCGGGTGGCAGCGACAGGGCTTCACCCATGTTCCGCGACGGGAAGCGGTCCTCGACAAGCCCCGGTACGAAGACCGCGGTGAACTCCAACCCCTTGCTCTTGTGCACCGTCATCAGGTTGACGGCATTGGCGCCGGTGTCGATGGCCGCGATCGCCTCCTCGCCCTGGGAGGCCTCGACCGCCTCGAGGT
>DAITAT010000012.1:0-13641 GCA_036824145.1 Candidatus Dormiibacterota bacterium | reverse complement strand
GGCGGCTTCCTCCACCGGGATCTCGTCGCGGCGCGCCGCGGCGCAGATCCGCAGGATCAGGTCGGCCGGCAGTGCCAGCCCCGGCATCGCCAGCACCCGGGCGGCGGCCTGGCTGTCGGTTGGGTCGACAACCAGTTGGAGCAGGGCGCGGATGTCTTTGATCTCGGGCTGATCGAGGAAGCCACGCCCGCCCGAGAGCTGGTAGGGAATCCCGGCTCGCTGCAGCGATCGCGTGAAAGGACGCAGCTGGGCATTGGTGCGTACCAGCACCGCGATCTCCCGTGCCGGCACCAACTCCTCGCCGCCGCCGGCGCCCACGAGCTCGGCGATCCGCTCCACCGCCCAGGCGACCTCGTGGTCACGGTCGGGAGCGAGGTACATGCGAGCGGCGGGGCCCTCGCGGTCGGAGGTGACCTGCTTCTTGATGCGCTCGGCGTTATGCCCGATCAGGCGGGTTGCCGGCGCCAGCACCTCCGCGGTGCTGCGGTAGTTTGTCTCCAAGCGCACGATCTGGGTGCCGGGGTAGATCTTGCGGAAGCGCCGCAGGTTGGCGACGGAAGCGCCGCGGAATTTGTAGATCGACTGGTCGTCGTCGCCCACTACTGCGACGTTGCCGTGAGTACCCGCCAGCAGCTCCACCAAGCGCAGCTGCGAGAAGTTGGTGTCCTGGAACTCGTCCACCATCAGGTGGCTGATCCGCTCCCGCCAGCCTTGGAGCACCTCCTCGTCGCTCTCGAGCAGGCGCACGGTCCAGTAGATGGTGTCGTCGAAGTCGAGCATCCCGGCCTTCATGAGCTCTTCCTGGTAGGTGGCGTAGACGGCCCCGACCTGGACGTGGACGTCGCTGCCGAGGCGATGCTCGCCGACCATGTCGCCGGCGATTCGGTGATAGTCCTCGGGTCCGGCCATCTCTTGCTTGGCCCGCTCCAGCAGCTTGAGCAGGTCGGGGACGATGTCCCGAGGCCGGGGCAGGCGATAGAGCTCCTCAGGCCGCGTCGCCTCGAGAACGCGCACCATGCTCTGCCATTTCTCGACCTCCGGCGCGATCCGGAAGGGCCTCGGGATGGGCAGCCGGTGGCCCTCCTCCTGGAGGAAGCGCAGCGCGAAGGCGTGGAAGGTGCTGACGAGGAGCTCCTTGTAGCCGGTCTGGCAAAGGCTGGAGATCCGCTCCTCCATCTCTCTCGCGGCCTTCTCGGTGAACGTGAGGACGAGGATGTTCTCGGTGTCGACCCCATCGAGGCCGAGCAGGTTGAGGTAGCGGTAGGTGATCACCCGGGTCTTTCCGGTGCCTGGCCCGGCGAGCACCATCAGCTGCCCACGGAGGCTCTGGCAGGCTTCGGCCTGGGCGGGGTTCAGTTCGGGCGGCGCCTTGACGCTCATCGGCGCCGGCGGCTTCCGTCGCTGAGGTCCTTGTCGCCGGCAAGCCGGAAACGGATGTCGGCGACAGCGGTGTCGCCGAGTTTTTCGTTGAGGCTGTCGAGGATGGTCTGGCGCTGGCGGTGGAGCTGGTGACCCATCGCCGGGCTGTCGGTTTCGACGGTGAGCCGCCCTCGCGCGAATGCGGTAGGCGTGGTGTGAGCCGCGACCATCTCGCCCACAACCGCCGGCCAGGCGGAAATGATCTGCACGTAACGGGCGCGGGTCTTCAGCCCCAGCCGCGCCAGTGTCGGCACCAGCAGGTCCGAAAGCGCCACCGGGCCGGTGTCCTCGCCCGTGCTCGGCGAACGGCGCAGCGGCTTGAAGTCGAGCACCGGTCGGTCGTTCTTGTCGTCGCCCTTGGGGCTCACGTGCCGACCCGGACGAGGTGACCGGCGACCACCCTGCGGGTGTGCACGCGGTCGACAAAACCGGGCGGGAAATAGCCCTCCTCGGCGGAGGTGATGAGCGCCTGGGGCGAGGTCTCGACCAGCTCCACGAGGTGCTGTCGGCGGGGCGCGTCGAGCTCCGACATGACGTCGTCGAGGAGCAGCACCGGCGGCTGCACGCCCGTCGAGAGGACTTCGACCTCGGCCAGCTTGAAAGCCAGGATGGCGGTGCGCTGCTGGCCCTGGGACGCGTGGGCGGCCGCGGGCAGGCCGCCGAGGGCGAAGTCGAGGTCGTCGCGATGGGGCCCGGCTACGGTCAGCCCGCGAGCGATCTCCTCGCGCTGCCGCCGCTCCAACTCCGCCGCGATCGCCCCTTCGGGGTCGCCGTCCTCCGCCACGTTGGGATCGTAGCGCAGTTCCAATTCCTCGCCCGGGGCGACCTCGCGATACTTGGCCGAGACCAACGGTGCCAGCCGCCCCACCGCCTCCCGCCGGGCGCGGACGAGCTCCCCGCCAAGCCGGGCAATCGCCGCCGTCCACCAGGCCAGCGAGTCGACCGGCTCGACCTCCTGGGCGATCCGCTTGAGTAGTTGGTTGCGCTGTTCGAGAACGCGCGTGTAGCGGCTGAGGGTGGCGGCGTAGCCGGCCTCCGACTGCGTCATCAAGCCGTTGAGAAGCCGCCGCCGGCCCTCGCCCGAACCTCGGATGAGGGTCATCTCCTCGGGGTGGAAGAGCACCGTCCGGAGCCGGCCCGCGAGGGCCTGGGCGCTGATCGGCTTGCCGTCGACGGCCAGGGTGCGCTTGGTCCGACCCGACTCGCCGCGCTCCAGCCGGACCTCGAGGCTGCGCTCGGCATCGTCCTCGGTGAAGTCCAGCTTGACGCGCGCCCCCTGCTGCTCCCACATCACCATCTCGGCCAGGACGGCCGACCGGGGTGAGCGCCCGGTGGCGCCAAGGTAGACCGCCTCCAGCAGGTTGGTCTTGCCCTGGGCGTTGGCGCCCAGCAGCAGGTTGACGCCGGGGCGCAGTGGCACCGCCTCTTTGAGGTAGTTGCGAAAAGCGAAGAGGCTGACGGCGGTGATCATGGGCCCGACCCGCGCCGCCCGGGCGTCGCTACATCGCCACGCGAACAGGCATGATCACGTAGGTGTAGTCATCCTTGCCCGCCGGCTTCACCACACCAGGACTCAGTGGCCCGTTGAAGCCCATCGCAACCTTGTCCGAGCCGATCAGGGCGAGGACGTCGAGCAGGTAACGCGAGTTGAAGGCGATCTGGATGTCGGCGCCCTCGATTTCAGCGCTCACCGAGGCCTCACTGGAGCCGACCTCGCTGGTGTTGGCGGAGATGGCGATCTCGCCGGCTTCAGTCTTGATCCGCACCACATTGGCGCTGTCGCGGGCGAAGATCGAGACCCCCTTGGTGCGCTCGTGGAGGTCCTTGGTGGACACCGTGATGGTGGTGTTGGACTGCTCCGGGATGACCTGTGAGTAGTTGGGATAGGTTCCCTCGATCAGGCGAGACATCACCTCGACGCCCGGGACCGTGAAGAAGACGTGGTTGCGCGAGCGCCCCAGCCACATTTCGACGGTGCCGTCGCCCTTGAGTACACGGCTGAGCTCGGTCAGGGCTCGCGCCGGGATGATCACGGAGTTGGCGCCGTCCTCGCCGACCTCGCCTTCAGAGGTGGCCTTGATGACCTTGACTGCAAGGCGATGCCCGTCGGTGGCCGCCAGCGTGAGGTTCTCGCCGTCCAGCTGGGTGAGCACGCCGGTCAGCACTGGGCGGCCATCGTCACTGCTAGCTGCGACCACAGTCTGCTCGATCGCGGGCAGCAGGTCGGCCTGGGCGATGACCAGCTTGAGGCCCTCCTCGCGCGCCGGCAGCGGCGGGAACTCGTTGGCGCCGATGCCTTTGATCTTGACGTCGTGGTACGGCCCGCACTTCACGGTCAGGGTCTGGGTGGCGGTGTCAAGCTGCATGTCCAGCTTGGCGTCGTGGAGCTGGGCCACAAACTCGGTCAGGATCTTCGCCGGCAGGGTCACTGATCCCTCGGCTGCGATCTCCGCCTTGACGTGGTTGACGATGCCGATTTCGAGGTTGGTGGCGGTCAGCTTCAACCCCTCAGGCGAGGTCTCCAGGAGGACGTTGTTGAGGATCGGCAGCGTGGTCCTGGGGCTGACGGCACGCGAAACCACCTGCAAGGCATGGTTGAGAGCTTCGGGAGAACAGGTCAATTTCATCTTTGTGCACCACCCCTTAACTGGAACGCTATCTGTGTCTTAAACGAGTAGTAGGAATAGCGCGGTGGAAAGCCCTGACAACCCCTGCCGCTGAGTTCCAACCGAGGCGAATTATAGGGTTCGAGCCTGTGGACGGAAGGTCTGGTTGTGGGCTGTTGTGCGCCGGCTGAGCCAAACGTCAACCCCGCCAACAGGTTGTGCCCGGTTGTCAACAGGAGGGGTGTGTGAGAAAGACCACAACGACGCGCTCCACTAGTTGTACAGAAGCTCGCGGATCTTGGTGATGTCCGCAACCACCCGCGGATCGTCCTGGCAGTCGGTGAGGATTTTCTCGTAGGAGTGCAACACAGTGGTGTGGTCGCGGCCGCCAAAGGCCTGGCCGATGGCCGGCAGGCTGGAAGCAGTCTCCTCGCGGATGATGTACATCGCGACCTGCCGCGGGAAGACGATGTGGCGGTCGCGCCGCTTGCCGCACATCTCCTCGACGCTGATGTTGTAGAAGTTGGCCACCACCTTCTTGATGCCGTCCATCGAAAGTGACCGCGTCTCGCTCGACGGGATGATGTCCTCCAGCACCCGCGCCGCGGTCTCTGTGGTCATCGGCTGATGCGTCACCGAGGCGTAGGCGAGGACGCGGATCAGGGCGCCCTCCAGCTCACGGATGTTGCGCTGGATTTTGTGGGCGATAAAGGACAGGACGTCTTCCGGGACCAGTCGGTTGTTGGGCCCGACCTTGGATTTGAGGATGGCCACCCGGGTCTCAAAGTCAGGTGGCTCGATGTCAGCGATCAATCCGCCCTCGAACCGCGAGCGCAGCCGCTCCTCCAGGGTGGGAATGTCCTTGGGCGGCCGGTCGGAGCTGATGACGATATGACGGTTGAGGTCGTGCAGCGCGTTAAAGGTGTGGAAGAACTCCTCCTGGGTCCGGTCCTTACCGGCCAGGAACTGAATGTCGTCGATGAGCAAAACATCACAGTTGCGATAGCGCTTGCGGAACTCGTTCATTTGGTTGCGCCGGATCGACTCGATCATCTCGTTCATGAATCGCTCGCTGGTCACGTAGGCGACCTTGCGCTTGCGGCTCTTCTTCATGACGGCGTGGCCGATGGCGTGCATCAGATGGGTCTTGCCCAGGCCGACTCCGCCGTACAGGAACAGGGGGTTGTAGGCCTCGCCCGGGGCGTCAGCGACGGCGCGAGCGGCGGCGTGAGCAAAGCGCGAATTGTGCCCTGGGACGAAGGAGTCGAAGGTGAACTTCGGGTTGAGCTGGCTGGAGCCGGGGTCGTAGTCAGGCTCCTCCAACACCGGGGCTTCCTCGACCTGTTCGTCGTAGACCTCGTCGCGGTGCGGCTGCTCGGTTACCTCAAAGGTCAGCTCGACGTCGTCGGACATGATCGCCGACAGGGTCTCCTTAATGATCGCGGAGTACCTGTCCTCGAGCCAGTCCTTGGCCAGCTTGGTGGGTACCCCGATGTGGAAGGTGTGGCCGTCCAGCGAGAGTAGGTCGGCGTTCTTCAGCCACGCCTCATAGCTGGGCTTGGCGATCTGGAAACGCCACTCTTCCTGGGCCGCCTGCCAGATGTTTTCCGCTGTCGATTCTTGCAAGTTTGGCTCCCCCCGCACGGGACTTATTCACAGGCAGTCCACAGATGTGGAAAACCGAGAGTGGCATTTGAACTGGGCTGTTGACAACCTGTTCATCCCGAAGACCTCTCCCAGCCCTGAGAGCCGGAGGATCATAGCAACGTGGCCGGTGCCTCACAAGGGGGGAAAATCTGTTCGGCTCAGAGGCATTCTGCGGGGACCCAAAGGACTAGGATTGACTCTTCGTCCGCCCCCCGAAGTGAGGAAACTCAACATGAAGAAAATCCTCTTTGGCGCCATTCTTGCCGCCGCCGCGTTCTACTACTTCCATCCTGAGGCCGGACCGGAGCGGCGCAAGCGACTAGGCGGCTTGTGGGGGTCCCGCAAGAACAGCGTCCTGGAGGCGGCCCGGAATACCTCGAGCGCCGTCGCCGGGGTTTCGCAGGACGTTGGCGACCGTGTCGGCACCAAGATTGCTGGGCTCCGCAACGAAAGCGACGATTCCAACGGCAACGTGCTCACTGGCGCGGCGTCCACGAGACCGACCGACAGCTGACCCCGGAACGACCTCCGCGAACGGTAGGCATCGTTATACTCGTGCGGCCTACCAGCTTGCCTCGCCACGTGCGAGTTTGAGGATCAGTGAAGAGGACTTTTCAGCCCAAGAAGCGCTATCGCCGGCGCGTGCACGGTTTCCTTAATCGGATGAGCACGCCCGGGGGTGTTCGCGTGATCAAGGCACGGCGCCTCAAGGGCAGGAAGCAGCTGGCTCCCACCGGACGCAAGCTGATCCCGTAAGGCGCGGGCGCCTCGCGCGCGCCGAAACGGCCGTTGGCGCCGCTCAAGCCGTTCTCATGCAAGATCGGTATCGACTCAGAAAAGGCTCGGACTTCCGCCGCGTCTACTCCGCTCGCCGCCGTCACGACGGCGCCCTGCTGACGCTTTACGTCCGACCCAACCAGCTGGCCCACGCCCGGGTCGGGTTGGCTGTGTCCACCAAGGTGGGGGGCGCCGTCGTTCGCAATGCTGTCAAGCGCCGCCTCCGCGAGGCCTGCCGAGCCTGGGTTGAGGCGCTGCCGGGCGATGGCGTCGACCTCGTCGTGGTGGCCCGGCCTGAAGCGGCGCGGGCCGGGTTTGGGGCGCTCACCGAGGACCTGGTGAAATTGCTTTCCGCGGTCCGACCGGCCCCTTGGGAAGACGCCGGACGGGTACCTGGTTGAATCCAATTGTGAACTCAGCCCGAGAACGGTCAGGTGATAGTCTTGTCGGGCCGATGGCCCGGGTATCGCTGCTCCTGATACGGGTGTATCAACACACGCTTAGCCCGGTCTTTGGTGCGGTCGGCGGTTGCCGGTACACCCCCGCCTGCTCTCAATACGGTTACGAGGCGATCCAGAAATATGGCTTTTTCAAGGGCTGGAGGCTGGCCCTGGCGCGTATCGCTCGCTGTCATCCCTTCCATGCGGGCGGATACGACCCTGTCCCCTGATCGCCGATTTATTGATCGCGGGCTGATCTAGTGCACGTTCTGGTGATCGGCCTCGACTTCCTGAGGACGGTCGGCGACGCATTTGGCGCGCTGCGCTACCCGTTTGAGGCCCTCCTCGGGTTGTTTGTCGGCGTGCTCAAAGGCTTCCCGCCGGCCAATTTCGTAGGCGCCTACGGCCTCTCCATCATCCTGATCACGATTCTGGTGAAGACGCTGCTCTTCCCCCTCTTCCAGACCCAGCTACGGCTGACCAAGAGGACGCAGGTCCAACAGCGAAAGGTGGCGCCGGAGCTGGCCGAGCTTCGCAAGAAGCACAAGAAGGACCCCCAGAAGCTCAACACCGAGATGATGAAGCTGTACAAGGAGCACGGCATCAACCCGCTCAGCCCCATGATCGGCTGCCTGCCCACGCTGGCCCAGTTCCCCATCCTCATCGGCCTCTACCGCGCCATCTACGACCAGCAGTTCTTCAACACCCTCCACGTCAGTTCCAACTTCCTGGGCCTGGTCCTCGACAAGCACGCCAGCATGGCGAGCCCGGTGACGTGGATCCTGCCGGTCCTGGCCGGCGCCACCACTTTCGTGCAGTCGAAGATGATGACCCCGCCACAGGCGGCCGAGGGCGACTCCCAGGCCGCTCAGATGGCGCAGGTGAGCTCGACGATGAGCCTGCTGATGCCGCTCTTCATCATCTATCTGTCGTTCCAGTCATTCGCCCTCCAGGGGCTGGTGCTCTACTGGATCGTCAGCAACCTCTACTCGATCTTCCAGCAGTACACCGTCAACGGCTGGGGCCAGCTTCCCATCCTCGGCAGTGGCGGCGGAGGCAATGCCGGCAGCGGCGGGAACGGCAAGGACTCGGGCAGCGGCTCGAACAAGGGCAAGTCCCGGTCGGGTTCGGCCAAGGTACTGGTCGGCCAGACCGAGTTGTCCGGCAGGAGAAGCCGCAGGCGCTGACCGGGAAAGCCGCGCCTCCCGGAGGCGGTCTGCCGAGATATCGCGAGCGCCGGCTCGCGCCACAGGGAGAGTAAATGCCCTCAATCGAAAGCACTGGAAAGACGATCGAAGAGGCCCTGGAAACGGCCCTCGCCCAGCTGGGCGTGCCGCCCGAACGGGTCGAGGTCGAAGTCCTGGAGGAGCCCGGTCGGGCTGTCCTGGGGCTGCTTCCCACGGCCGCCAAGATCCGCGTCACGGTCCTGCGCGAGAACGCCCTGGAGGCCGAGCGGTTGCTCATCGAGCTGCTCCAAAAGATGAACATCGAGGCCACCATCGAGCACCGCCTTGACGCCAACGAGGAAGGCCCCGCGATCATCGATATCCGCGGCGACGACCTTGGGCTGCTGATCGGCTGGCGGGGTGAGACCCTGCGGGCGATGCAGCTGCTGACCAACACCATGGTGCGCCAGGCGCTGCCGGACGCCGGCGCCATCGTCATCGACGTCGAGCGCTACCGCGCCCGCCGCGAGGACTCCGTCCGCGAGCTGGCTCTGCGCGTCGCCGACCGGGCCAAGCGCAACCAGGAGCGGATCGGGCTGGAGCCGATGCAGCCCTACGAGCGCAGGGTGGTCCACACCGCGCTGGCCGAGGACCCCGACCTCAGCACCGAGAGTGAGGGCGAGGAGCCGGATCGCCGGGTGGTCATCACCCCCAAGGAGGTTCGCAGCAACGCCATCGTCGATTACGGGCGTGGCCGCGGTCCCGCCGAGCGCGGCGGCGATCGCTTCGGCCGGGGTGGCGGTCGTGGTTATGCCGGCGGAGGACGCGGTCGGCGCTGATACCCCCAGGCCCGCACCGGACGCCTCCTCGTGGGAGGGCCCGGTCGCGGGCTGTGTCTTCTGTCATGCGGATCAGACACCCGGGCGGCTGACCACAACCGCGAACCTGCGGCTGGTGCCCGACCTCTACCCGGTCGCCCCCGGTCACCTGCTGGTGATCACCAAGCGGCACCTGCTCTCCTACGGCGCCGCCGAGCCCGCGCTCCTCGACGAGGTGGAGCGGTTGGCGGGGCGAGCCCGGCGATTCGTCCGAGACGTCTACGGGATCGACCCCGTGATCTGGGAAAACGGCGTCAGCGGTCAGACCGTTTTCCACGCTCACCTGCACCTGATCCCCGTTCACCTTGAGGGCTTGATCGAATCCCTGGCCGGGGATCCGGCGTCGGTCGAGATCGACGGTTGGGACGCCGTCGCCGAGCGCTACCGCAGCCACGGCGGCTATCACTACGCGGCCCTGGGCGACCGGCGCTGGCTGCTGGAGAGCAACGGCGCCATGAACTGGGAGGTGCGCCGGCTGATCGCGGTTTCCGCGGGGCTGCGCTACCTCGACGGCCGCTGGGTGCGCCCCACCTCCAACTACGATGTCGAGGCCGCCCGAGATCGCTGGCGGGAGTGGAGCTCCGCCGACCTCAGCCCGGCTTCAGGCTAGCTTCGAGGCTGGCACGGGCCGCCAGTACCTCAAAGATCACGGCGTCCGCGGGCATGCCGTCGTCGATCAGATCGCAGGCCTCTTTGAGATGGCGCACGGCGTCGTCGAGCTCGGCGTGGCCGGGGGACTCCATCGCCGCTGCGTGGACGTCCGCGTGCACCTTTTGCAGCGACCCCGCCAGCTCTTCGAGGTCGGCGCCGGCCTCCTCATCACCGAGTTGAGCGGCCACCACGTCGGCCTCGTCCATCAGCCCTCCGACCATCTCGGCGAGCTCTGGCGGGAGCGAAAGGTCGGCATTCCCCACGCCGGTATAGTAGGGGCGATGCCCGCCAGGACGAATATCGCCTCGGCGTACACCCTGGAGGCCCTCGATCACGGCGTACGCCTGATCACCGCGCCACTGGGACAGCGCAACTCCGCCAGCGTCGCCCTGATGTTCAAGATCGGCTCGCGCTACGAGCCCGAGCGCATCGCCGGCGTCAGCCACTTTGTCGAGCACATGGTCTTCAAAGGCTCCGGTCGCTACCCCACGGCGAAGGCCGTGGCGGAGGCCATCGAGGGAGTCGGCGGGGAGCTCAACGCCGCCACCGACAAAGAGACCACCGTCTACTGGGCCCGCGTCCCCGGCGACAAGCTGGCCAACGCTATCGACGTCCTCACCGACATCGTCCAGAACCCGGTCCTCGACCCCCAGGAGGTGGAGAAGGAGCGCGACGTGATCCTGGAGGAGCTCCGAATGTACATCGACTCCCCCGGCGACCACGTCCACACGCTGTTCGAGGAGGAGCTCTGGCCGCACCACCCTCTCGGCATTGACATCGCCGGCACCGAAGAGAGCGTGCGCGCGATCGGCGTCGACGACATCCGCCGGCACCTCCAAGAGAACTACCTGGGCAGCGACCTGGTGGTGGCGGTCGCGGGCAACGTCGATCACGCCGCCGCCGTTGAGATGCTGCGGCCGACGCTGGCGGCGTGGCCCGAAGGCCGGCTGCCGGGCTTCGTCCCGACGGAGCCGCTGGCCGAGGGCTCAACGGTGCGCCTGGTGACCAAACCGACGGAGCAGGCCCACGTGGTCTTCGGCACCCGCTGCGTCGACTACCACCACCCCGATCGGTTTGCCCTCGACCTCATGAACTGCGTGCTCGGTGAGGGCATGAGCTGCAGGCTCTTCCTCGAGATCCGCGAGAAGCTCGGGCTCTGCTACGACATCCACTCCTGGACCGGGCGGCTGGCGGACACCGGTTCCGCCGGCGTCTACCTGGGCACCGAGCCCCGTCGCGCCGAGGCCGCCGTCGAAGCCACCATGGCCCAGCTCCATCGTCTCTGTGAGGAGCCGGTTGAAAAGGACGAGCTGACCAAGGCCCGCGAGTACCTCAAGGGTCACCTGCTCCTGCGCCTGGAGGGCACCGGGTCGCTGGCCACCTGGCTGGGCGGCCAGGAACTCCTCACCGGGCGGATCCTCGAGCCCGACGAGATCATCGAGAAGCTCGACGCCATCACTCCGGACGACATCATGCGGGTGGCCTTGGAAACCTATGCCCACCAGCCGCTGCGGATGGCGGTGATCGCGCCGATCGAGGATTCCCTCGGCTTGCAGCGCGCCATCGCCTGGTCCTGAGCCCGGGCTCGGCTCAGTCGATCCCGAGCACCTCGCGGTACACCGCCACCGTCATCTCCGCGGCGCGGCTCCAGCTGTAAGCGCTGGCGACTCCGGGTCCCGCGCCGGCCAGGCGGGAGCGCTCGGCAGGATTGTTCAGGAGCCCGCTGAGGGCTTTGGCGAGGGCGGCTGAGTCCCCGGGCTGAACCAGGATCGCCGCTCCGCCGGCCAGGTCCGGCAGGTTGCCCGCCCGGGTCGCCACGACCGGTGCCCCGCAGGCCAGCGCCTCCAGCACGGGCAGCCCGAAGCCCTCGTCGAGAGAGGGCAGCGCCGCCACCGTGGCACCACGATAGAGGGCGGCAAGCTCGGCGTCGGGGACGAACCCCGGCATCACCAATTGCAGCCCGAGATCGGCCGCGGACGCGGCCAGGCGCCTACTCTCCGTCCCCGGCGTGCCCGCCATGACCAGCGTCGCGTCTCCAGCCTGGGCCATTGCGTCGATCAGCACGTCCAGGGCCTTGCGCGGATCTCGGTGCCGGAGGCTGCCGACCCAGAGCACGTAGGCGCCGTCGGGCACCCCCAGGCGCCGGCGGGTGGCCTCGTCCTGGCTGCCCGGCGCGGCGCTGAATACGGCATCGACGCCTTCGGCAACCACATGGACCCGTGCCCGGTCCAGGTTCAGATGCACTATGGCTGCAGCGCCCGCTGTCTCGCTGACGGCGATGATGGCGGCACAGTGGCGAAGCCGGGAGGCCTGGTAGGCGATGTGGCGCCTCGTGGGCATCGTCCCAATGGCCATCGTCCAGGGGATGACGTCGTGCAGCGTCACCACCTGACGCCCGGGCGGCCAGGTGAGGCTGGCCTCTGAGGCCATGCCGTGGAGGACCGCACCGGGGTGACCCGGGCGTGCCAACGCCAACCCGGGCTGGGCGTTCAGCCAGCGCACCACCCAGGTGTCGCGAGCCGGCGGCAGCCGCGGAGTCACCGAGTGGAGGTCGATGTCATCGCGCTCCGAAAGCGCCGCCAGCATCGACGAGACGTACCTGCCGATGCCCGCGCCGCGCCGGCTGTCGCGCAGCGGACTGGCGTCTGCGACAACCTTCAACCGTTTCCCCGTAACCAACGTCCCTGGCTGCGACACCGACGCGAGTTTAGCGGCCCTTCAGTGAGCGGCTTGGCGGGCGAGGCCAGGTGCTAAGGTTCCCGTGCAAATTCCGCGGCGCGGCGGCGCCTGCGGAAACGGTTAGAGGAATTGAGCTTTGAGTGAGAGAACCCTGGTCCTCGTGAAGCCCGACGGCGTCCAGCGCGGGCTGATCGGCGAGATCGTGTCGCGGTTCGAGCGCAAGGGCATGCGGGTCCTAGGCCTGAAGCTGCTGCGAATGGACATGGAGATGGCTCGCCGGCACTACGACGAGCATGTCGAGAAGCCGTTCTTTGCCGACCTGGCGGGGTTCATCACCTCGGGGCCGCTGGTCGCGATGGTCCTCGAGGCACCCGGCGCGGTGGCCGCCGTGCGACAGATGATGGGTGCCACCGCGCCTGCCCAGTCGGCGCCGGGAACGATCCGCGGTGACCTCGGGCTGACGATTGGGATGAACCTGATCCACGGCTCCGATTCGGTGGCACGAGCGGAGCAGGAGATCACCCTCTTCTTCCAGCCAGACGAGATCCACGATTACAGTCGCGACGTCGAGCGCTGGATCCTCGAAGGGTGAGCAGAGGAGACCATGAGCGTAGAGATTGGTGACGAAGCCCCCGACTTCACCCTGCGGGACCAGAACAACGAGAAGTGGACGCTGTCTGAGCACCGAGGCAGGAACATCCTGTTGGTCTTCTACCCACTATCCTTCAGCGGCGTTTGCACCCACGAGCTTCACCAGATCACCGACCGGGCCGACAAATTCGCCGTCACCAACGCCGAGGTGGTCGGCATCTCGGTTGACAGCAAGTACGTCCAGAGCGCTTTCCGGAAGGCTGAGGGGCTGAGCGCCACGCTGCTGGCCGACTTCCATCCCCGCGGCGAGGTGGCCCGCCAATACGGCGTCTTCATGGACGAATGGGGCTATGCCAACCGCGGCAGCTTTGTCATCGACAAGGAGGGCCGCATCGCCCACAAGGTCGTAACCAGCCCCACCGACGCTCGCGACGCCGACGAGTACCTCACAGCCCTGGCCGCGTGCCCGCCTTAGCCTGATTGGCCAGGTCTCCTAGGTGGTGAAGTTGGACTGCGACTGGAAGATGCGGAACTCGCTGAGCGGCCAGATCCGCACCCACGCCTGACCGAGGAACTGGTCCTTTTTCTGGTAGCCCAGGAAGCGCGAGTCGGTCGAGTGGTTGCGGTTGTCGCCCATGACGAAGTAGGAGTTGGCCGGGACCACGTCCTCATTGCCCTGGTTCCAGGTGTCGGTCCAGGTCCAGGGCTCCGGAAGGTAGTCCTCCTTGAGACGATGGCCATTGATGAACACCTGGGCATGGACGATCCGGAGATGGTCGCCGGGGAC
>DAITAT010000055.1:0-11154 GCA_036824145.1 Candidatus Dormiibacterota bacterium | reverse complement strand
CGAAGTTCAGGCGGTGTCGCAGGCTCCGATACCGGACGCGCCCGCCCCCCACGTGAACCCCGTCGCCGAGCCCGAAACCGTCGCCGATGCGCCCGTGGCCCAGTCGCGGCCCGCGCCCCCAGAGCCTGCGGCCCAAGATAAAGCTGACCGCGAGCCGGCGTCGGGGCTGCCTGATCAGCCAGAGGGCAAGCCGCCGAGCTCGCCGGCGGAGACTGTCAAGCCGGCGACCGAGCCCGAAATCGTCAGCGACGAGCCCAAGCCGGAAGAACCCAACACGGATGGGGCAGCCTGACCGATGAGTAACGACCTCCTCTTCGCCATCACCTTCTATGTGTTGGCGGCGTTGGTGCTCGTCTCGGGGATGGGCGTGGTTGTGCTGCGCAACGTGGTCCATGCCGCGGTCGCCTTGATCGCGTGCTTCTTCTTCGTGGCGTGGGTGTACCTGGTCCTCAACGCCGACCTGCTCTGGGTGGCGCAGCTGTTGATCTACGCCGGCGCCATCCCGGTGCTGATCGTGTTCGCGATCATGTTCACGCGCCGCGCCATGTCCGACACCAGCAACGCCGATTCCGGTAACCGTATCTGGGCGGCGCTGGTGAGCGCGGCTTTCTTCGGCTTGCTGCTCGCCGTGCTCCTGCCCACCAACTGGTTCGTGGGCAAATGGCCGGGGCTGACGGGAACCACCCAGGTGATCGGGCTGGAGCTGGTGAATCGGTACGCGGTGCCATTCGAGTTGGTCTCGGTCCTACTGCTGGCGGCCTTGATCGGGGCGGTCATCCTGGCCCGTCGCGACGACGAATCGTGAGGCTGGAGGCGTAGGTGCTGGGGGAAGGAGGGTCGTTCATCGGCCTGGGGCATTTCCTGGTCCTCAGCGCCGGGCTGTTCTCCATTGGCCTATATGGACTGGTCTCCAAGCGCAACGCCATCACCCTGCTGATGAGCGTGGAGCTGATGTTCAACGCCAGCAACATCGCCCTGGTGGCGTTCGCGCGGTTCGGCTACAACACCGCGCAGCCGCTGGCCGGCCAGGCCTTCGCGCTCTTCATCATCACCATCGCCGCCGCCGAGGTGGCGGTGGCGATCGCCATCCTGCTGCTGATCTACCGGCTCCGCGGAACGATCTGGGTCGATGAGATCGACCTGATGAAGTGGTAGTGCGGGGGAGGGGATAGTGCCGGCTCCTTACACCCTGATGTGGCTGATCCTGCTCCTGCCGCTGGCGTCGTTCGCGCTCATATTCGGCCTCTGGTACGAGAACAAGCGGGTCTCAGCCTGGCTCGGGATCCTGGCCGCGGCCGGCGCCGACGCGGTCTCCATCTGGGTGCTCTTTGCCGAACTGGCGAAGCCCCAGCACTGGCAGTACGGGCTGGGCATCTTCGGCGACTTCATTTCCTTTGGGGACATCCACTTCCAGCTGGGCATCCTCGCCGACCCGCTGGCCGCGATGATGGCGGTGGCCGTCTGCAGCGTCAGCTTCCTGATCCAGGTCTACTCGCTCGAGTACATGCGCGGCGAGGAGGGCTACGTCCGCTACTTCGGCTTCATCTCCCTCTTCACCTTCTCGATGCTGCTGCTGGTGCTCTCGCCCAACTTCTTCCAGACCTACATCGGGTGGGAGCTGGTCGGCGTCTGCTCCTACCTGCTGATCGGTCACTACTTCAAGAAACCGTCCGCTGCCGCCGCCGCCAAGAAGGCGTTCATCGTTACGCGCTTTGGCGACTTCCCCTTCCTGGTCGGCATCGGCTACATCTTCTTCCGCTTCCACGGTCATCTCGCGGCAGGCGCGGCCGACCTCGATTTCTACGCCCTGGCGCCGCTCTACGGCGCGGGCCTGGTCGGCAGTTTCGGCCTCTTCGCGATGTCGATGATGGTCTTCAGCGGCGCGGTCGGGAAGTCGGCCCAGTTCCCGCTCCATGTCTGGCTGCCCGACGCCATGGAGGGCCCGACCCCGATCTCCGCTTTGATCCACGCGGCCACCATGGTGGCAGCCGGTGTCTACCTGGTGGCGCGGACGTACAACCTCTTCGCGGCAAGCCACTGGGCTCTTGCCGTGGTCGCCGCGATGGGGGCGACCACCAGCCTGTTGGCGGCGATCTGGGCCGTGGCCCAGGACGACATCAAACGGATCGTGGCCTACTCAACCGTCAGCCACCTGGGCCTGATGATGTTCGGTCTGGGCGTCGGAGCCTACAGCGCGGCCGTCTTCCACCTGTTCACCCACGCATGGTTCAAGGCCCTGCTCTTCCTCGGCGCCGGCTCGGTCATCCACGTGCTCCACACCCAGGACATCTGGGAGATGGGCGGGCTCTGGAAGCGAA
This sequence comes from Candidatus Dormiibacterota bacterium, assembly GCA_036824145.1. Classification (GTDB taxonomy): domain Bacteria; phylum Chloroflexota; class Dormibacteria; order DASZGP01; family DASZGP01; genus DATMMS01. The sequence goes on along the minus strand of DAITAT010000055.1, from coordinate 8,836 downwards.
TGCGGGTGACCTCCTGGACAATGTTGATCGGATGCTGCTCGGCAGCGGGCATCCCGCTCTTCGCCGGCTTCTGGTCGAAGGACGGGATCATGGCCGGCGTCTTCGCCTCCGAGAACCCGGTCTTCATCGCGGTGGCGGTCCTGATCTCGTTCTTCTCGGCGCTGTACACGTTCCGGCTCTTCTTCGTCGTCTTCAGCGGCGAGCCCGCCAAACGGCGAGCCTTCGACCCCAAGAAGGTCCACGAATCGACGTCACCAATCCTGGTTCCCCTGGTGATGCTGGCGGTGATGGCGCTGCTGATCGGCTACACCGGTCTGCCGGGGATCAAGGAGAGCTTCTCCCAGTTCGTCTTCTTCGGTCGCAAGCCCGAATTGGAGTCAGTCAACTATGTCGCCATCGCGGTCTCGGTGGCAGCCGGGCTGGCGGGACTTGTGACGGCCGCGCTCTTCTACTGGCCGGCATACGCCCGCTTCAGCGCCGCCGACTTCAACAAGCGCTTTGCGCTGGTGTACGACTGGAGCCACCACAACGGCTACTTCGACGAGATCTACGAGGCGCTCTTCGTCCGCGGCATCATCGTCAACATCGGGCGGACCGCCCAGTGGTTTGACAGCAACGTCATCGACGGCTTCGTCAATGGGCTCGCCGACGGCTACCAGTACTTCGGCGACCGGCTGCGCAAGCTGCAGACGGGCAAGGTCCAGGGCTATGCCGTGGGGCTCTTCACCGCCCTGGTGGTGATCGCGGTGGTGGCTCTCATCTTCGGCTCCAGCGGTCCGCTGGCATCCGTGACCGGGTTGACGCACTGATGCTGGCCCTCATCCACGCGGTCATCGCCGCCGGCGGCAGCGGCCTCGCCGCGACCCCCGCGGCTACGCCAACATCGACTGCCTCGAGCGGCAACTTCCTGGTCTCCCTGGTGGTCTGGCTGCCCTTGCTGGGTGCGCTGGTTATCCTGGCTCTTCCCAACCGCAACGAATCCGACCACGGCAACGTCAAGAACGTGGCCCTGGCGTTCACCGCGGTGCCGCTGGTGATCTCGCTCTTCGCGATCTACAGCACCTTCATCGAGATGCCGCTCGTCTTCAGTGGCGGCTACAAGTACGAGGAGAACTTCAACTGGATCGGGGCCTTCGGTGCCCACTACCACGTCGGCGTCGACGGCATCAGCCTGCCCCTGATGTTGCTCTCGACAATCCTCTTCTTCGTCGCCGTGTTGGCGTCCTGGAACCTGAAGGTCAGGGTCAAGGAGTACTTCTTGCTGATCCTGATCCTGGACATCGGGGTCACCGGCGTCTTCACCGCCATGGACCTCTTCCTGTTCTTCATTTTCTGGGAGATCGAGCTCATCCCGATGTTCCTGCTGATCATGCTGTGGGGCGGCCCGCACCGCGTTTACGCGGCGTGGAAGTTCCTGCTCTTCACGATCGCGGCGTCGGCGCTGCTGCTGGTGGCGATCCTGGTCCTCTACTACAAGAGCGGGGCCCACACCTTCGACATGCAGACGCTGGCCGGGGCCCACCTGGCGCCGGAGCTCGGGGCGGTCCTCTTCTGGCTGTTCTTCCTGTGCTTTGCCATCAAGCTGCCCGCCTTTGGGTTCCACACCTGGCTTCCCGACGCCCACGTGGAGGCGCCCACCGCGGTATCGGTATTGCTGGCAGGGATCCTGCTGAAGATGGGCGGGTACGGCATGATCCGGATCTGCGTCGGGTTCTTCTCGAGCTCGGCCAAGCAGTTCAGCCTGGCGATCCTCGCCTTCGCCGTGGTGGGGATCCTGTGGGGCGGGTTCGCCGCCCTGGTCCAGGACGACATGAAGCGGATGGTCGCCTATAGCTCGGTCTCCCACATGGGCTTCGTGCTGTTGGGGATGTCCGCGCTGACGCCGCTGGCTCTGAACGGCGCCGTCTTCCAGCTGTTCGCGCACGGTGTCATAACCGGCGCCCTCTTCCTGTTGGTGGGGTTGGTGTACGACCGCACCCATACGCGCTCCATCAAGGAGCTCGGCGGCCTGGCCCAACGAATGCCCTACCTTGCCGTGGCCTGGGTGGTCACAGCGTTTGCCAGCGCCGGCCTGCCCGGCTTCGCCGGGTTCATCGCCGAGTTCGAGATCTTCCTCGGCAGCTACCAGGTGCACCACGTGGGCACCTTCCTGGCGGTGTTCGGTGTGGTTCTGTCGGCCGGCTACCTGCTCTGGATGCTGGAGCGGGTGTTCTTCGGGCCCCTCAAGGAGGCCTGGAACAAACTCAAAGACCCGGGGCCGTTGGAGCTCGGATACATGGTCGGGGTGCTGACGGTGATCTTCCTGCTCGGCGTCGCGCCCAAGGCCCTCGCCCAGCTCATCAATTTCGGGCTGGGGCCGATCAGCCAGAAGATCGCCGGGGGATGAGATGAGCTTTTCGATGCTCGTCGATTTCATCCCCGAGCTGATCCTGCTGGGGACGGCTCTGGTGGTGGTGCTCGGCGGCTTGATCCTCGAACCCAATCGACTTGGCCTGCTCGGCCCCGGCGCCCGCCGTGGCGAGGGCTCCGACGACCTGACCGGAGCGACCGCCCGCGCCTTCGCGTGCGGGGTCGGCCTGGCCGGCAGCATGGCTTCGCTGATCAGCCTCTACTTTCAGATCTCCCGCACCGTCTCGGAGCACGACCTCCTCCACGGCACCTTCGTCCTCGACCACTACGCGCTCTACCTCAAGGCCATCCTGCTGGTCTTTGCGGTGGTCACGATCCTGCTCGGCTACCGTTTCTCCGAGCGCTTCAGGCCCAACCAATCGGAATTCATCGGCCTGCTCCTCTTGGCGACGGTGGGCGGGATGTTCATGGCCTCAGCGCGCGAAATGATCGAGCTCTACGTCGCCCTCGAGACGCTCTCGATCGCGCTCTATGTGATGGTCGCTTTCAACAAGCGCGAGCGGCTCTCATCGGAGGCAGGATTCAAGTACCTGGTCGTGGGCGCGGCCAGTTCGGCGGTGCTGCTGTACGGGTTGGCGATCCTCTATGGCCTCACCGGTCGCACCGACCTCAACGCCGTCAGCCAGGTTATCGCTGCCGGGAAGGTCAGCAGCCCGGCCCTGGTGCTGGCGATGATCTTCATCATCGGTGGCTTCTCCTTCAAGATCGCCGCGGTTCCGTTCCACCAGTGGGTGCCCGATGTCTACCAGGGGGCGCCCACCCCGGTGACGGCGTTCATCTCGGTCTCTTCGAAGGTTGCCGGTTACGCCTTGCTGATCCGGGTCCTGACGTCTGCCCTGGGACCGCTGAGCCATCAATGGCAGATCTACCTGGCGGTCATCGCCGTGATCACGATGACTGTGGGGAACATCTCGGCGCTCAACCAGACCAGCGTCAAGCGTCTGCTGGGGTACAGCTCGATCGCCCACGCCGGCTACATCCTCACCGGGTTGGTGGCGATGGCCGACCCCGCCAGCGCCCAGATCGCGCTAGGCGCGGTCCTCTTCTACATCCTCGTCTACGGGCTCACCAACCTTGCCGGCTTCGGCGCCGTGCAGACCGCCGAGGAGGCGCTGGGCAGCGACGACATCGGTGCCTTCACGGGATTCGCCCACCGCTCCGGCGGGGTGTCGCTGGTGCTCGCCCTGGCGTTCCTGTCGCTCACCGGGATCCCGCCGCTGATCGGCTTCCTGGCCAAGTTCTTCGTCTTCCTGGCCGCGGTCCAGGCAGGTTACTCGTGGCTGGTGCTGGTAGCGGTTGCCAACAGCGCCCTGTCGGCCGTGTACTACCTGCGGGTGGTCAGGATCCTGTACCTGGACCCCGAGCGGGCAGGCAGCCAGCGGCGGCCGGTGCGTGTCGGCCCCGCGATGTGGACCGCGCTGGGGGTTGGCTTGATCTCCATCCTGCCCCTCGCGATCTTCGCCAACGGCTTCGTCACGGGCGCCCAGCAAGCCGCCTCCGCGATCTTTCACTAGAGCTGCCGTAAACGCACGATCATGTGCGTGAGATGCGTGTGAGCAACCCCGGCGTCCGCGGCGGCTCGACCGAGCAGGCGATGGCGCCCAACGTGTTCTTCGACGACCAGCTGCAGCGGCTGCGGAGTGGCGGATTCCGCCCTCGCGCCCTGATCGAATTCGGGCGCCAACTCTGGCGGTCGTCCCGCGCCAGCGCCGACGCCCGCCCCGAGCTCCGACGCGAGCTGCGGCTGATGCGATGGGGAGGCGTGGTGGCGAGCTTCGGGGTGGGCGCCCTCAGCGCCGTCTCCGGGGTTTCAGTGCTGCCGGCCGTGGCGCTTCCTGTCTTGTGGTGGTTGAGCCTGTGCGCCTGGGTCAGCGTCGAGCTCGGCCTCGTCCGGCATCCCATCACCGGAGCGCCCAGCCCCCGGATCGGGCCGGCCAACCTGATGACGCTTTATCGAGGCTGGGCCGCGGCGCCGGTGCTGGCCATCGGCCTGGGCGTCGGCGGCCCCACGCCGTTGTGGGTGGTGCTGTGCATCGCCGCAGGTTGGACCGACCTTCTCGACGGCACCGTGGCGGTGCGCCTGCACCACGAGTCCCGCCTCGGTCGCCTGCTCGACCCCGTCCTCGACGCCTTCTTCTTCTCGGCGGCGGCGGTCAGCCTGGCGCACTGGGGGCTGCTGCCGGTGTGGCTCGCGGTGGTGGTGGCCCTGCGCTATTTCCTGCCCGTCGCCGGGGGGCTGGCGCTGCTCTTCATCCGAGGCCGCACGGTGCCGGTACAGCACACGCCCTGGGGTCAGCGCTCGACGCTGGCGATCGGCATCGCGCTGCTGGTAACCTGGATGTCGTCGGTGCTGGCAGTGCCCTCGGCGGTGCTGGTCGGCCTCTATGTCTTGGCGCTGGTGACGATGGCGCTGGCTTTGATGGGGCTCCTGCGCCGAGCCGGCGCTGCCGAAGCCGGCGGCGCGACATGATCGGCAACCTGGCGCTCGTTGTCGGCGCCTATCTTCTCGGCAGCGTGCCCACAGGTCTGACCCTGGGACGGATGGTCGCCGGCGTCGACGTGCGCACCGTGGGCAGTCATCGAACCGGCGCCACCAACGTCCAGCGCGCCCTCGGGACACGCGCGGGAGCGGCCGTGCTGTTGCTCGATTTCGGCAAGGGCTTCGTGGCGGTGGTCGCGGTGCGCGCCATCACTGGTAACGACTATGTGGCCGCAATTGCCGGGCTGGCGGCCGTCATCGGCCACGTGTGGCCTGTGTTCGCCGGCTTCCACGGCGGCCGGGGTGTCGCGACGGCCGGGGGAGTGTTGGCTCCTTTCGCTCCCTGGGCGTTGCTGATCGCGCTGGGCTTGATGATCATCACGGTGGCGGTGACGCGATACGTGTCGCTCGGCTCCATGGTCGCCGCCGCGACAGCTGCGGTTCTCATCGCACTGCTCTGGGGCCACGTGTCCCCTGACGCCGACGCCGCGCTCCTGGCCGCTGTACTGGTGGGGTCGCTGATACTCGCTAAACACGCGGATAACCTGCACCGGCTGCTTCACGGAACTGAGAGCAAATTGGGTCAAAAAAGCAAGTGAACCGGGTCGAAGTCAAAGAGCCCTACCCAGCGCGGTACAATCGCCCTCGGTCGCGCTAGACGGGGAGTCAGCGGTGCCCTGCACCCGCAATCCGCTATAGCGGGGTCGAATTCCCTTCTGAGGGCCTGGGAACCATGGTGGTCCCGGGCGGAGGCGTTGAGGGTCGGACCCTGCGCAGCTCGAAACCTATGAACCCCGCCAGGTCCGGAAGGAAGCAACGGTAAGTGGGTGACGGGGGTGCCGCAGGCAGTTCGGCCGGAGCTTTCGTCCCGGCAAGGCGCCCGGGGGCTCCGGGAACGAGGCGGGGTGCGCGACCGCTCATCAACCCTGCCACTGGATCGGATTGACCGCCCTCTACTCCACCTATAGATCGCAGCGCTTCGACGACCTGGTCGGCCAGGACGCCGCGGTGCAGACGCTGAAGAACGCGCTCGTCTCAGGCCGGGTTGCGCACGCGTACCTGCTGACCGGCATTCGCGGCACCGGCAAGACGAGCACGGCTCGAATCCTGGCCAAGGCGGTCAACTGCGAGAACCCCGTCGACGGCGAGCCCTGCAACCAGTGCCCCTCCTGCGTAGCCATCACCGACTCCTCGGCGATTGACCTGATCGAGATCGACGCTGCCAGCAACCGAGGCATCGACGAGATCCGTGACCTCCGGGAGAAGGCCAAGTACCTGCCGGCGTTGCTGAAACGGAAGGTCTACATCATCGATGAGGCCCACCAGCTGACGCCCGAAGCCTTCAACGCGCTGCTCAAGACGCTGGAGGAGCCGCCGGGCCATGTCCTCTTCGTCCTCTGCACCACCGAGGCCCACAAGCTGCCGGCCACCATCGTCTCCCGCTGTCAGCGATTCGACTTTCGGCGCATCACCGCTGATAACATCGCCGCCCGGCTGCGGTACATCGCCGGCAAGGAGAGCCTGGCGGCGGATGACGGCGCCCTGGGACTGATCGCCACAATGGCCCAGGGCAGCATGCGCGACGCCATCACCATGCTCGACCAGATGGCCAGCGCCGGCGTCGAAACCATTGACGCTGACAGCGTGCGGCAACAGCTGGGGCTGGTCGACAGCGCCGACATCGCGGCGCTCCTTGCCGGCGCTGCCCGCGGCGATGCCGCCTTCGCGATGCGCGACCTCGACCGGCTGGCCCAGCAGGGGGCTGATATGCGCCAGCTGACCAACAGCCTCGCCGACATCGCGCGTCGGGCGGTGCTTGTCAGTCTGGGCGCCGGTGATGCGGCCGGCCTTGGCCTCAATGAAGCCGCCGCCGCCGGCCTCGCCGAGGTCGTGGCATCGGCCGGTCGGGAGTTCGCGGCCGCCGCCTTCGAAGCCGCGATGTTGGCTTCGAGCGAGATGAAGCAAACCCACGATCCCCGGCTGCTTCTGGAGCTGCTGCTGCTGAGGCTCTCGGCTCGGCCCGGCACCGGCGCGCCGCCCGCTCTGGCTGCGGTCGGGACGGCTCCGGTCGCGGCGGCTGCGGTCGCCCCGCCGACGGTCACCGCCTCACCTGTGGCGCCGGCTGCACCTGCGGTGCAGTTGCCGGCTGGTGCCGGGCTGGACGCCATCATCGAGCGCTGGCCGGCATTGCTGGAAGCGCTGAGAGGCACATCGCCGGCGACCCGAGTAAAGGCTCTGCTGGTATCCAGTTCCGCAGCGCCGGCTGAACTCGACGACGACCTCCTTACTATCGGCTTTCGCTGGGCAGTGCACAGCGAAAAGGCTCAGGAACCGACCAACCGGCAAGCGCTCGAGGCGGCCATCAGCCAGGTCTATGGGCGGACGTATCGGCTGCAGTTCAAGGTCGTCGTCATGACCGCGCCCGCCGACGCGACACCGGCCTCCCCGGCAAGTCCCACCGCGGGCGCCGCGCCCACGCCAACCGCATCGGCGGAGGATGGCTCCGGGCAAGGCCTGGTCCAGGCAGCCCAGGAGATCCTCGGGGCGCGGGTGGTGGACGTCCGCAACCGCGAGACTGCCGGCGGCTGACCGCCGCGCCGCGCGCGGCTACAATCCAGCGATGGCCGGGAACATGAAGATGCTGCATCAGTTGCAGGAGATGCAGGAGAAGATGGCGCGCATCCAGGAGGAGCTGGGCAACCGGGAGGTCGAAGGCACCTCCGGAGGGGGGGCGGTCAAGGTTCGGGTCAATGGCCACCAGAAGGTCCTCGCGATTGCGATCAGCCCCGACGCCGTCGACCCTGCGGACGTAGAGCTGCTCCAGGACACCATCCTGGCCGCCCTCAACGAAGCGCTGGATCGCTCCCGGGAGCTGGCAGCGAGCGAGCTGGGCCAGCTGACCGCGGGCATGGGACTGCCACCCGGCCTTATCTAGCCTCCGGCGTGGAGATCCTGCCCCGCGCCTTGACCGCTCTGATAGAGGAGCTCGAACGGCTTCCCGGGATCGGGCCCAAGACCGCCCACCGCCTGGCCTTCCACCTGCTCCGCACGCCGCGAGCCTCGGTCGAGCGCCTCTCCCGGTCGCTGGCCGAGTTGAAGGACGGGGTGGCCTTCTGTGAGATCTGCGCGTTCATCTCTGAAGGGCCGCGCTGCAGCATCTGTGCCGACCAACGTCGCGACCAGACCATCCTCTGCGTCGTCGAGCAGCCCACTGACGTAATCGCGGTGGAGCGCACCGGCGAGTTCAAGGGCCGCTACCACGTGCTCCTCGGCGCCATCTCTCCAATCGATGGGGTGGGTCCAGGTGAGATCCGCGTAGACGAGCTCCTCGGCCGGCTCCGCCAGGGCGAGGTCACCGAGGTGATCCTGGCTACCGACGTCGACGTCGAGGGCGAGGCGACCTCGGCATACCTCGCCCAGGTCATCGGCGAACTCGGTGCGGAGATCAGGATCAGCCGGCTGGCTCGTGGTCTGCCCATGGGAGGTGAGCTTGAGTACGCCGACGAGCTCACAATCGCCCGGGCCTTGAGCGGACGGCGGCCCTTCTGAGCCGAGCCGCAGCCGATCTCACCGTGAGATCGGAGACCTCGGTTGTTTACGACCCCTTGGAGGTATACAATCAGAGGTCGCCTCACCGCCTTCGGGCCCTACGAGGCTGCAATCACCGGTAGTGCCGTTCGCCCTTGAGGTGGCCGGAGCCGTCGTTGGGCACCTTAATAATTGAAGAGTGAAGAGACTGATCCGCTAGGTAGCGGAGCTTTCCCGGTGCCACCTGCTCCGGGAGAGTGAACTAACAAACCAGACCCTTAGCCCGCGGTGGGCGACGGGTCTATGCCAGAACCGTCTAAAAGACATGAAACCGATGGCGTGAGCCAACGGTCTAACGAGTCTTATTCGGAGAGTTTGATCCTGGCTCAGGATTAACGCTGGCGGCGTGCCTGACACATG
>DAITAT010000011.1:0-37475 GCA_036824145.1 Candidatus Dormiibacterota bacterium | reverse complement strand
GATGGCCATTGATGAACACCTGGGCATGGACGATCCGGAGATGGTCGCCGGGGACCGCGATGATGCGCTTGATGTAGTCGTGGCTGGCGTCGTTGCTGGGCTTGAAAACGATGATGTCGCCGCGTTGCGGATCGTGGAGGTGGTAGCTGATCTTCGACGCCACCAGGAAGTCATTATTCTGGAGCGTGTTCTCCATGCTGGGGCCCATGACATGGATGGTCTGTACCGCGAAGTTGATGATGATGTACAGGGCCAGGGCCAGCACGATGACCTCGAGGAGATCGCGGACGAACGACTTCTGCTTCTGCTCGGCGGGGTACCCGGAGGCGGGCGCGAGGACCGTCATCGACGGGTTGGCGAGCGGTCGGGGCGCACGGCAACCCAGGCGAAGCGCATCGATCTGATTATAGGAAGCGCCTTCGCTCCCAACTCGACCTGATCTTGAGTCGGGGCGGCTAGCTGTGCGGCGCCGGGAACGGCCCGATCCCGTAGTCGATGCACATCTTCCTGAAGCGCTCCGCGGCATAGGTGTCGAGGTCGTCGAGACGCCCGGCGATCAGCGGGGCTAGCGTATCGCGCAGGTAGCGGCCGCGGGCCATCCACTGGTAGTAGCTGCGCCCGCCGTGGTGATACGGACCGTACAGCCGGCCGCCAGGAAACCTCGACTCGAGCCAGCGAAATAGGCGTTCATGGCGAGTGTGCATCCGCAACGTCACTTCAGGTTGGCGCCCATCACCGCCGAAGTGTCCTTCGCCGACCAGGATGCCGACCAGGAAGCCGAGATCAAATTCGCTGAGACCTGATTCGTCGCGGCGCGGCAGGCCCTGCAAGGGTGCTGTTTCACCGTGAGCCACGCCGCAATTCTGGCAGATCGACGTTGCCTCGCACGGTCCCTGGATGCCCTCCCCCCAACCAGGGGGGCGCGGGAGGTGTTTCACCGTCAGGATTCACGTGGTTAGAGGGTCGCGCGAAATCAGCCGGAGAGCGGCTCCACGATCCGGCGGTAGAGGCTGTCGAGCTCATCGTCCGAATAGAACTCCACCACCAGGCGTCCTCCCTTCCGCCTCCGGTGCAGGGTCACCCGAGCCTGGAGCGCGTCGCGGAACCGCGCCTCGAGCTCTCGGGTCTGCGGGTCCTGCTCACGCTGCACCCGTGATCGTCGGGGCCCACCCGCGCCGCGCGCCAGGGATTGGGCCAGGAGCTCGGTCTGGCGGACGTTGAGCTCTTCGCGCAGAACCCGGCGAAGGGCCTCCTCCTGAGTCTGGGGCGGAAGCCCTGCCAGGGCCCGGGCGTGGCCGGCTGAGATCGTTTGCGTCAGCAGCGCAGCCTGCACCGGGGAGGCCAGCCCCAGGAGTCGGATCGTGTTCGAGATATGGGCTCGAGTTCGGCCGACCTGGCGGGCCATCTCCTCCTGGGTCATCTGGAACTCCTCGATCAGCCGGCGGTAAGCCTCCGCCTCCTCGAGGGCATTCAGGTCGCGCCGTTGGATGTTCTCGATCAAGGACAGCGCCAGGGAGCGGCGCGGGCCGGGCTCCTCATGCAGCGTGACCGGCACCTCGGTGAGACCGGCAAGACGAGCGGCACGAAGCCGGCGTTCGCCTGCAATCAGCCGGTAGCCCGTCTCTTCGGGTACCACCAGCAGCGGCTGGAGGACTCCGTGCTGGCGGATCGACTCCGCCAGCGCCTGCAATTCGGCTTCATCGAAGCGGCGGCGTGGCTGTTCCGGGTTGGCATAGATGGAATCGATGGGGGCGCGGCCGGTCGACATCGGGCGCGCCGGGATTGCCTGGCCGCCCGGCATGAGGGCCCCAAGGCCGCGGCCGAGCCCGAATTTTTTGGGCGGTTGTCCGCTTTCAGCCATCGATTGTTCCCTCCGGCGCCTCGGCGCCCAATTGCGATTCAAGTTCATTCGACGCCGCATCGGCGGGACCCTTGGCCTCCGTGCCGGCCACCGCCGGCGGGATCGAGTCCGCGGCCGAGATCGGGACCGCTTCGCTTGCCGCTTCGGCGGCAGCCCTCGCCAGGAGTTCCCGAGTGAGGTCGGCGTACGCAACGCCGCCTCGTGAGCGCGGGTTGTACTGGCCGATCGTCATCCCGTAGCTGGGTGCCTCACTGAGGCGCACGTTGCGCGGGATCAGGGTCCTGAACACCACCTCGGGATAGAGGCCCCGGACCTCCTCGACGACCTGGGCGCTGAGCGTGGTCCGCTTGTCATAGAGCGTCATCACGATGCCGGCGAGTTCCAAACGAGGGTTCGACCGCTGCCGGACCATGTCCAGCGTGTACGCCAGGTGCCCGAGGCCCTCGAGGGCGTAGAACTCGCACTGGATCGGAACCAAGAGATGACGCGCGGCGACCAAGGCGTTGAGCGTCAACAGGCCGAGCGACGGCGGGCAGTCGATGAGGATGTACTCGTAGGCGTCGCCAAGACCGTCGAGGGCGTAGAGCAGGCGGCTCTCGCGGCGCGGCAGGCTGATCAGCTCGATCTCGGCGCCGGCCAGGGCGATGTCAGACGGCAGCAGGTCCACCCCGGGTGCGCCAGTGGGCATGATCGCCGTTTCCGCAGGCTGGCCCTCGACGAGGACCGAATACACATTGGGCCTGGAAGGGTCCCGCAGCACGCCCAGCCCGCTGGTGGCATTCCCCTGCGGGTCGAGGTCAACCAGGAGGGTCTTGTGGCCCCACTCGCCGAGGTAGCCGGCGATGTTCACCGCGGTGGTGCTCTTGCCGACACCGCCCTTCTGGTTGGCGATCGCGTACAGCCTTGCCATCACTTGAAGAAGAGCGCGATCAAGAGAAGGATCATGTCGTAGCCGCTGTGGGCGACGATCGCGGCGGTGGTGCCGGCGCGGCGTCGGAGCATTCCAAGGAAGAGGCCCAGGATGAAGATCTCGAGAGTGGCCAGGCTGATGGCGTACTGGGCGTGGAGGACGGCGAAGATCAGGGCCGCGGCCACAATCCCGAGCCGCGGCTGCAGCGCCCCGCGAAACATGATCTCCTCGCCGATCCCGGCGGCCAGGGCAATCGCGATCGCAGGCGCCAGGCTGTCGACGTTCTTGAGGAGCTGGTCCGAGACCTGCTGGATGTTCTTGCTCTGCTCAGGAGTGAGACGGGTCATGAGGTTGTCGAAGAAGGTGCCGAAGATCACCAGCGCAACCGCCACCCCGAGGGAGGCGGCGATCCAGCGCCAGCCGGGCCAGTAGAGGCCAAGCCGGAGAAGAGTCTGGCGGAGGCCGCGGCGCGTAAAGAGCCCGACCCCGGCCAGCGCCACGATCAGGAACGGTAGCTGGTTGGTGCCGATGATGAATAGCACTGACGGTGACGGGCCGGATTGGCTGAGTTGCTTGAGCTGGTCGGAAGACACCTGGATCGAGACGTAGAAGAGCAACACCAGGAGATACAGCGACAGGCCGACGGCGTTGATGGGGGAGTCTGGACGAAATCCGGGGACCAGGCGGCGGACGGTTCGGCGGATCGCCGGCAGGAGCGCCAAGCCGGCGGCGAAGGCGGCGGTGAGCTCCAGCAGGGCGCCACCCTCGAGGCGGGCCACGGTCACCCCGGCGTTCTTGGCCGCGCTGGTAGCGCCGTTGGGATCGAGGACGATGATGCCGAGATTGAGCAGGGCCAGGATGGCCACGATACTGGCTGCGCCAATCATCAGCAGATAGGCCGCCGTGCGCCAAGTTCCGTTGGTTTCGCCGAGGTTGGCGGCGATCATGATCGCGATGACTCCGAGCAGGACGATGCCCAGGTAGATCAGCTGCTGCTGGTCGTCGGATAGGGCGCGGATTACTGCGAGCAGGTGGTTGCCTCCAAATCGCGAGGCCTAATTGTGCCGTGTCACCTCCGCCGCGCGCCAATTCCACGTGAATCCTGACGGTGAAACATCAGAATGGGCGGTGTGAGGCCGGTTTGGGGCCGGCGCCCGCAAACCGGTCGGACAAGGGCAATCTAGAATCAGGGATGCCCCAATTCGCCCCCTGCCCCCGTGACGGCTGAGCCAGATCGGGATCGGCCGATCGAGCGAGCGCTGCGAGAGCAGGCGAAGGCCAACCCGCCTTTGGCGCCCCAGCTGGAGCGCGAGCTACTCGCGCGCCTGCCCGATCGGGAAGCCGGGCGGGACCTGGTGGAGCACAACCTCGACCTTGTGATCGCTCAAGCGGATGGTCACGAAGGCCGCGGCCTGAGCTTTGCCGACCTCTACCAGGAGGGGACGGTGGGCTTGCTCGACGCCGTCGGGGCATACGCCGGCCAGGGCGACTTCCGCGACTTCGCCAGCCTGCACATCGGCCTCCAGATTGATTCGTTGCTGGAGGCCGAGGGCCGGGCGCACACCGAGGAAGAGCGCGATGTCGCCGATTGCCGCAGCCTCGACCTGGCCCAGGTGATGTTCAAACAGCGCAATCACCGCGACGCCACCGAGGCGGAGCTGGCGGCACTGCTCCAGTGGCAAGCCCCGCAGGTCGCCAAGATCCTCGGGCTCCTCGAGATCGCGCGCCAGCGCAACGACCTCCTGACCCTGGAGTTCCTGGACGATGCCGATGATGAACTCGGCGGCAGCGATATTCCCGAGCCCGACTCGGACCCCTACCGGCAGCTTCCCGGCCACGGCCCCGACGAGTGAGCCAACAGGGGAGTCCGAATGACTGAGTCGAAGCGGGCAGGGATTTGACCCACCACGCGACCGGGGCGGCGTTGCGGACCTCGCTGTACGACAACCACGTGCGCCTGCGCGGGCAGATGGTGGAGTTCGGTGGCTGGATGATGCCGTTGCAGTACAGCTCGATGCGGGAGGAGCACATCGCGGTTCGAGAACGCGTGGGCCTCTTCGATGTCTCGCACATGGGCGAGTTCCGCCTCCGGGGGCCCGGCGCGGTGGAGGCGCTGGAAGGCGTGGTCACCAACAGGGTCGCCGACCTCGCCGTGGGCCAGGCCCGGTACAACATCCTCTGCAACGCGAGCGGCGGCATCATCGACGACACGCTGGTCTATCGCCACGCTCCAGACCACTTCACAGTGGTCGTCAACGCGGGGCCGCGGCCGAAGGACCTGGAGCATTTCCGGACCCTCATCGGAGACGCCTGTGAAGTCGAGGACGTCACGCCTGCCACTGGGCTGATCGCCGTACAGGGCCCGCGTGCCCTCGACCTGCTGCGCCCGCTGGCGGACTTCGACCTCGACAGCGTGGCCTACTACCACTTCCGTGACGGCCACCTCGATGGCGTGGCAGCCGCCTTCAGCCGCACCGGCTACACCGGCGAAGACGGATTCGAATTGTTCCTGGCCTGGGACGAAGCGCCGGCGGTTTGGGACCGGCTGCTCGAGGCCGGCGTAGCCCTGGGCGTGCTGCCGTGTGGGCTCGGGGCGAGAGACACCTTGCGGCTCGAAGCAGCGATGAGGCTTTCGGGCCAGGACATCGACGAGACCACCAACGCGCTCGAGGCCGGGCTGGGTTGGGCCGTGAAGCTCGACAAGGGCGACTTTGTCGGTCGCGACGCTCTTTTGGCGGTGCAACAAGACGGGCCGCGCCGAAGCTTCGTGGGCCTGGAGCTGGAGGGAAGGGCGATCGCTCGCCATGGCTACCCCGTCAGCGACGGGGATCGGCAGGTCGGGGAGGTCACGTCGGGTACCTTTTCCTTTACCCTCGGCAAGGCGGTGGCCATGGGGTACGTCGAGACCGCGAGCAAGGACTCCCAGCAGCTGACCGTCGAGGTGCGCGGCGCCCCAGTGGCGGCGCACCGCACGCCGCTTCCCTTCTACAAACGCCAGAGGAGTTGAATGGACCTTTCCAAATACCGCTTCAGCCAGACCCATGAGTGGGTGACCGAGGACGGCGGCGGGGCGCGGATCGGCATCACCGATTACGCCCAGAGCCAGCTCGGCGACATCATCTATGTTGAGATGCCAAAGCCGGGGACCGAGGTCGCCGCCGGCTCCAAATTCGGAGTCGTGGAGTCGGTCAAAGCTGCGTCCGACCTCTATGCGCCCGTGAGTGGGAAGGTTGTCGAGGCCAACCCGGCCTTGACCGACAAGCCCGAGCTGATCAACTCCGACTCCTACGGTGAAGGCTGGATGCTGCGGCTGGAGCTGACCGAACCGGTCTCGGCCGAGCTCCTCGACGAGGCCGGCTACACCACATTCACCGAGGGTCTCTGACGGCCGTCGAGCATCGCTACCTCCCGCTGTCGCCAGCCGACCGCGAGGAGATGCTGAAGACGGTTGGGGCAGAGGACCAGGAAGCGCTCTTCGCCTCCGTGCCTGCCGCCCTCCGCCGCCAGCCGCAGCTCCCCGCCGGACTGTCGGAGCAGGAGCTGGTCGAGTACTTCGGCGCCCTGGCGCGCCAGAACCAGGACCTTACCCAGCTCGACGGCTTCATCGGCGCCGGCGCCTACCGTCGCTTCATCCCGGCCGCCGTCACGCAGGTCATCAGCCGCCCCGAGTTCTTCACCGCCTACACGCCCTACCAGGCGGAGGCCAGCCAGGGCTGGCTGCAATCGATCTTCGAGTTCCAGTCGATGATCGCTGAGCTGACCGGGATGGACGTGGCCAACGCCTCCATGTATGAAGCCGCCACCGCCACCGCCGAGGCGGCTGTGATGGCCGTGGTCGAGACCGACCGAGACCGCGTGGTCGTCGCCGGCACGGTGCACCCGGAGTACCTCGCGGTGCTTCGGACCTACGGGGCGGGCCGCGGCTTCGAGGTCACGGTGGTGCCGGCCCAGGGCGGCCGCGTGGACCCGCAAGGGGTGACCGCGGCGCTCGAGGGAGCGGCCGCCCTAATCCTGCAGCAGCCCAACTTCTACGGACTGCTCGAGGATGCCGCCGGGCTATGCGAGGCCGCCCACGCGGCGGGCGCGCTGGCGGTGGCCGTCAGCGATCCAATCGCCCTGGCGCTGATCGAGGCTCCCGGCGAGTTCGGCGCCGACATCGCCGTTGGCGAGTGCCAGCAGCTCGGCATCCCGCTCTGGTATGGGGGCCCTTACTGCGGCTACCTGGCGGCGTCGAAGCGGTTGCTACGGAAGATCCCCGGACGACTTGTCGGCGAGACTGTCGACGGGGAGGGGCATCGCGGCTTCGTCCTCACGCTGCAGGCCCGCGAGCAGCACATCCGCCGCGAGTCTGCGACCAGCAACATCTGCACCAACCAGGCCCTGATCGCGCTGGGCGCCACAGCTTACATGGGGGTCATGGGCGCCGCCGGGCTAAGGCGGGTGGCCGAAATCAGCGTTCAGCGCGCCCACCACCTCGCCGACCAGCTGGCCGCTTTGCCCGGGTACTCCCTGGCCTTCGATGCGCCATTCTTGTGGGAGTTCGCGCTGCGCTGCCCGGGGCCGGCCGTGGATTCCCTGGCGCGCCTCCGTCAGCGCAACATCATCGGCGGGCTCGACCTCGGCGGTCAGGATCCCGCCCTGGCCGACTGCCTGCTGGTTGCGGTCACCGAGATGAACAGCCCGCGGTCGCTCGAGACTTACGTCGAGGCGCTGGCTTGACCGCCGACCAGACGACCGGCGAGGCAACCCGGGCCGAGGAGGTTTCGACCAACGGCGCGGCCGCCGCTGTCGAGCCGGACGAGGCAGGCGCCCACGCCAGCGGCCGTGGTCCCGAGCGGCTCATCAACGAGCTGCGCCACCACCCCCACGGGGGGCCGCAGCTTCCCCCCGCCGGGGTGCCCGAGCGCAACCTCGACGACGTCATCCCGGTCGACCGCCGGCGCCGTCAGCCACTGGGCCTTCCGACCACCAGCGAGCCGGAGGTGCTGCGCCACTTTGGACGCCTCGCCCGGCGCACCTTCTCGCTGCAGGAGGGCCTCTACCCGCTGGGCAGCTGCACCATGAAGTACAACCCGGCGGTCAACGAGGCGCTGGCGCGCCTGGACGGTTTCGCCCAAATCCACCCCTATCAGCCCGAGGACACCATCCAGGGCGCGCTGCAACTGCTCTTCGAGTTGGAGACCTGGCTGCAGGAGATCACCGGTATGGACCGCATCAGCCTTCAGCCCGCCGCCGGCGCCCACGGTGAGTGGACCGGGCTGCGCATCATCCAGGCCTTCCATCGCGACCAGGGCCAGGGCGAGCAGCGGGACACGGTGCTGGTGCCGGACTCGGCGCATGGAACCAACCCGGCCTCGGCCACCCTGGCCGGGCTGAAGGCGGTGACGGTCAAGTCCACCGCCCAGGGGCTCGTCGACCTCGACGACTACCGCGCCAAGCTGGGTCCGCACGTCGCCGCCATCATGCTCACCAACCCCAATACGCTGGGTCTCTTCGAGCGCGACATCGCCGAGATCGCCAAAGCCGCCCATGGGGCCGGCGCGCTGCTCTACTACGACGGCGCCAACCTCAACGCCATGGTTGGCATCGCCCGCCCCGCCGACATGGGCTTCGACGTCGTCCACCTCAACCTCCACAAGACCTTCTCCACCCCCCACGGAGGCGGTGGACCGGGAGCCGGACCGTGCGGCGTCCGCGAGCGGCTGGCCCAGTACCTCCCCGTCCCCACGGTCGAGAAGCGCGAAGGCGCCGGCGGTCCGGAGTACTACCTCGACTGGGACCGGCCCCAATCGATCGGCAAGGTGCGCAGCTTCGTGGGCAACTTCGCCGTCCTGGTCAAGGCCTATGCGTACATGCGCGCTTACGGCGGCGACGGCCTGCGCCAGGTGGCGATGGACGCCGTCCTCAATGCCAACTACCTGAAGGCGCGGCTGAAGACGACCTTTGACGTGGCCTCCGAGGAGCCCAGCTTGCACGAGTTCGTCCTCACCACCCGCAAGGCCAAGGAGCTCGGTGTCCGCAACATCGACCTGGCCAAGCGGCTCCTGGACTTCGGCTTCTACGCTCCCACCGTGAGCTTCCCCCTGACCGTGCCCGAAGCGCTGATGGTAGAGCCGACCGAGACGGAGTCGCGTGAGACCTTGGACTCGTTCGTGGCGGCGGTGGAGCAGATCTGGCACGAGGTCCAGACCGACCCCGACATGGTCCGGCACGCTCCCCACGAGACCCCGGTGGGGCGCCTCGACGAGGTCCGCGCGGCGCGCCATCCCAAGCTGACCTGGCGCGCCTGATCGACCGCTGAACCGCGCCGGCGCCACGACGGCGACGATTCCATGTCGGCACGGGCTCAGCGGAGTTCAAAAAGCGGGCCCAGCACCACCAGTCTGTGGAATTGCGTCAGCCTAAAAACAGAGGCGGAAGGCACCCCGCTTCTGGTAAAATCTAGGTCACTTGGAGGCATCAATCTACTTTGTCTGAAGCCGCCGCCAAGCTCCCTCCAATCCGGGGTAAGAGCGCGTCCTACAGCGCCAAAGAAATCCAGGTCCTGGAGGGGCTTGAGGCAGTCCGGCGAAGGCCCGGGATGTACATCGGTTCCACCGATACCCGGGGCCTGCACCACCTCCTCTACGAGATTGTCGACAACTCCATCGACGAGGCCATGGGCGGCCACGCCGATGAGATCGTGGTCACGCTCCATGAGGACGGTGCTGCTTCCGTGTCCGACAACGGTCGCGGCATCCCCATCGACATCATGCCCAAGCAGAAGAAGCCCGCCCTGGAGGTGGTCATGACCGTGCTGCACGCCGGGGGCAAGTTCGGCGGCGGCGGGTACAAGGTCTCGGGTGGTCTGCACGGCGTGGGCATGTCGGTCGTCAACGCGCTTTCGGAGAAGGTCCAGGCCTGGGTCTATCTCCACGGCAAGATCCACTACCAGGAGTACAAGCGCGGCAAGCCGGTGGCGCCGGTCGCGACCCAGGGCAAAACCACCCAGACGGGCACGACGGTGAGGTTTTATCCCGACACCGAGGTCTTCGAGGAGATGGACTTCCACTGGGACGTGGTCGCCCACCGGCTGCGCGAGCTGGCCTTCCTCAACAAGGGCACCACCATCAAGCTCATCGACGAGCGCGGCGAAGGCCCGGCCGGCCCGGCTGGCACCGAATACGCCTTCTATTTCGAGGGCGGGCTCAAGTCCTTCGTCCGCCACCTGAACCAGGGCCTGGGCCCGATCAACATCCCCCCCGTCTACGTCGAGAAGGGAATCGAGGGGAATATGGTCGAGGTGGCGCTGCAGTACAACAGCGGCTTCAGCGAGAACATCCTCGCCTTCGCCAACAACATCAACACCATGGAGGGCGGGACCCACCTGACTGGCTTCCGCACCGGCCTCACCTCGGTGCTCAACAAGTACGCCCGGCAGGCTCAGCTGATCAAGGAGTCCGACCCCAACCTCGGCGGCGAAGACGTCCGCGAAGGCCTCACCGCGGTGATCTCGGTCAAGATCCAGGAGCCGCAATTCGAAGGCCAGACCAAGACCAAGCTGGGCAACTCCGAGGTTGCCGGCCAGGTCCAGACGGTCTTCGGCGAGGGGTTGATGGAGTACCTCATGGAGCACCCCTCCGAGGCCCGTCGCATCATCGAGAAGTCGGTGGTCGCGGCCCGTGCTCGGGAGGCAGCCCGCAAAGCGCGCGACCTGGTGCAGCGCAAGTCGTTGCTGGAGTCGGCCACCCTGCCGGGCAAGCTCGCCGACTGCTCCGAGCGGGACCCGGCCCAGTGCGAGATCTTCGTCGTCGAGGGCGACTCGGCGGGTGGCTCCGCCAAGCAGGGCCGCGATCGTCGCTTCCAGGCCATCCTGCCGTTGCGCGGCAAGATCCTCAACGTCCACAAGGCCCGCGAGGACAAGGTCCTGGCCTCGGAAGAGATCCGTAACCTGATCACCGCGCTCGGGTGTGGCGTTGGCGAGAAGTACGACCCCGACAAGCTCCGCTACCACCGGGTGGTCATCGCCACCGACGCCGATGTCGACGGTTCGCACATCCGCACCCTGCTGCTGACCTTTTTCTGGCGCTACATGCGCGAGCTGGTCGACCGTGGCCACATTTTTATCGCCCAGCCCCCGCTGTACAAGGTCCAGAAGGGCAAGAGCGTCGAGTACGCATATACCGAAGACGAGAAGCTCAAGATGACCGCCAAAGAGGACGGCAAGGTCGATGTCCAGCGCTACAAGGGCCTCGGTGAGATGAACCCCGACCAGCTCTGGGAAACCACCATGAACCCCGAGAACCGCATCCTGATGCGCGTCGATTCCGACGACGGAGCGGCCGCCGAGCGCCTCTTCGAGACGCTGATGGGAGTCGATGTCGACCCCCGAAAGCAGTTCATCAAGACGCACGCCAAGACCGTGCGTAACCTGGACATTTAGCTTCACCTGCCGCTGACATGACACAGGAAGGGAACCGGGTTCGAATCGCCGTCGACGCCATGGGCGGTGACCACGCGCCGCACGAGATCGTTGTCGGTGCGGTCTTGGCGGCTGACGCCGACACGCGGATCGAGATCATCCTCGTGGGCAAGCCCGACGTGGTCGAGAAGGAGATGGCGCTGTCTCTTGGCGATGACCCGGAGGTACGCTCGCGGATCTCAACGGTGGCCGCCAGCGAAGTCGTCGAGATGGACGATCACGCCGCCGCCTCGGTGCGGCGGAAGCACGAGGCCTCGATCCGGGTGGCGGCCAGGCTGGTGGCGGACGGGAAGGCCGACGCCGTCGTGTCGGCCGGCAACAGCGGTGGCGTGATGGCCGCGGCGATCTTCGAGCTCAAGCGCATCCCCGGCCTGGAGCGCCCCGCCATCGGCACCCTCATCCCGGGCAAGACCGGCTACACCTTCATGCTCGACGTTGGTGCCAACACCGATGTCAAGCCGGCCTGGCTGGCGCAGTTCGCCCTGCTCGGCGATGCCTACGGGCGTCGTGTGATGGGGATTGAGAAGCCTCGCATCGGCCTATTGTCGATTGGCGAAGAGGAGACCAAGGGCAACGCCCTCACCGTCGAGACGCACCAGCTGCTCAAGCAGCTACCGCTGAACTTTGCCGGCAACGTCGAGGGCAAGAATCTGTTTGACGGCTCCGTGGACGTGGTCGTCACCGACGGCTTCACCGGCAACGTGGCCCTCAAGACCATTGAGGGCGCTGCCGAATTCCTGCTCAGGACAATTCGCGATGAGGCGAAGAAGTCGCCGATGGGGATCGCCGGCGGGCTGCTGCTCAAGCCAACCATTGGCAAGATCCGCGGCCGGGCCGACTGGCGGCAGATCGGGGGCGCCCCGCTGCTCGGGGTCAACGGAGTCTGCATAATCGCCCACGGTCGCTCCGACGCGGAGGCGATGAAGAATGCCATCCTGCGAGGAGCCGAGGCGGTGCGCGGGGGCGTGGTCCGCGCGACTACCGGCGCCATCGGCGCCTCGATGCAAGGGGTCGCCACGGAGGCGTCACAACCGGTGCTGGCCGGCGTCGCACCGGTGATGGAGAAGATGGCGTGAAAAACGGCAAGCCTCGGGTCGTGATCACTGGAATGGGCACTGTCAACCCCATCGCCAACGACGTCGACGCCTTCTATCACGCCCTCATCGAGGGTAAGTCGGGGATCGCCCCGCTCGATGGTTACCCGACCGACAACATCACCAGCAAGATCGCCGGCCAGATCAAGAACCTCGACATCTCCGAACACCTGGGAGCCAAGGAGATCCGCCGCACCGCGCGTTTCAGCCAGATCGCCATCATCGCGGCGCGCCAGGCGGTGTCCCAGGCGGGGCTATCCCTGCAGGGCTCGGTTGATGGCACGCCCGACGGGGTCGACCGCGATCGAGTCGGAGTCGTCAACGGCACCTCGCTGGGCAGTTTTACCGACACCTACCAGCAGGTCGAGAGCGGCGGGCCCACCCACGAGCGAATATCGCCGTTCTTCGTCTCCAGGATGCTGCCCAACATGGCGGGCGCCTCGCTGGCGATGGAGTTCGGTTTCCGCGGCCACAACGACACCTCGGTAACCGCCTGCGCCGCCAGCACGCAGTCGATCGGCAACGCGCTTCGGGTGCTCCAGTACGGTGACGCCGACGCCGCCCTCGCTGGCGGCACCGAAGCCAACCTATCGGATTGGGGAATCGCGCTCTTCTGCGCCATGAAGGCGCTGACCACCAACAACGACGAGCCGGAGAAGGCCAGCAGGCCGTTCGACCTCAACCGCGACGGGTTCGTCGGCGCCGAGGGCGCCGGCTATCTCTTCCTCGAGACCGAGGAGCACGCGTTGGCCCGGGGGGCCAAGGTCATCGCCGAGGTGATCGGCTTCGCCTCGACCGATGACGCCTACCACCAGGTCATGCCCGAGGACGGCGGCTATGGCGCCGCGCTAGCCGTGGAGCGGGCCTTGAGGGACGCCAACGTCGCGCCCGACGAGGTTGGCTACATCAACGCCCACGGCACCTCGACCCAGATGAACGACAAGGCCGAGACCGCGGCCATCAAGAAGGCGCTTGGCGCCCATGCGTACAAGGTGCCGATCAGCTCGACCAAGTCGATGATCGGCCACACCCTGGGCGCCGCCGGAGGCGTCGAGGCGGTGGCCACCGTCCTCGGGCTCACCCGGGGCACGCTTCACCCCACCATCAACTACGAGACTCCCGACCCGGACTGCGACCTCGACTACATCCCCAACCAGGCGCGCGCCGCCGAGATCGACATCGCGATGTCGAACTCCTTTGGTTTCGGCGGCCAGAACGCCTGCCTGGTCTTCAGGCGCTATGAGGGATAGAGATGGCTGACGACAACCGGACGACAACGGAGAGCGGCCAGATGATCGGCGTCATCAAGGCAAGGGAGATCGAGACCGAGATGTCGAGCTCCTACATGGACTACGCCATGTCGGTCATCGTCTCGCGCGCCCTGCCCGACGTGCGGGACGGCTTGAAGCCGGTGCAGCGCCGGATTCTGTACTCGATGTACGACCAGGGGATGACCCCTGGGGCGCGCTTCCAGAAGTGCGCCGCCATCGTCGGTGAGGTCCTCAAGCAGTACCACCCCCACGGCGACGCCTCGGTCTACGACACCCTGGTCCGCCTCGCCCAGCCTTGGAACATGCGCTACCCGCTGGTCCTCGGCCAGGGCAACTTCGGCAGCCAGGACGGCGACTCCGCGGCCGCCTATCGGTACACCGAGGCGCGGCTGGCGGCGCCGGCGATGGAGATCCTGAACGACCTCGAGAAGGAGACTGTCGACTGGGTCGACAACTACTCCGCGACCACGCTCGAGCCCTCGGTGCTGCCGGCACTGCTGCCCAACCTGCTCCTCAACGGCTCCACCGGGATCGCTGTCGGCATGACCACAAACGTGCCCCCGCACAACCTCCGCGAGATCTGCGACGCCAGCACGGCGCTCATCGACAACCCCGAGATCACCACCGAGGAACTGCTCCAATACGTCCAGGGCCCGGACTTCCCGACCGGTGGGATCATCGTCGGCTCCGAGGGCATCAAGGCCGCCTACGGGACCGGCCACGGCCGCATCATCGTGCGCGCCCGCCACGTCTTCGAGGAGAGCAAGAGCGGTTACGAGCAGATCGTCATCGAGGAGATCCCCTACCAGGTCAACAAGTCATCGTTGGTCGCCAAGATCGCCGAGCTGGTGGGTGAGCGAAAGCTGGAAGGCATCCGCGACCTCAGCGACCAATCCGACCGCAACGGCATGCGCATCGTCATCGAGTTGAAGAGGGACGCTCGGCCGATGACCGTGCTCAACAACCTCTACAAGCACACCGCGCTGCAGTCGACCTTTGGCGTGATCATGCTCGCCCTTGTCGACGGCCGGCCGGTGACCCTGAACCTGAAGTCGATGCTGCAGCACCACATCGACTACCGCCGCGACGTGATCACCCGGCGGACCCGCTACGAGCTGGCGCGGGCGCAGGACCGAGCCCACATCCTCGAGGGTCTGAAGATCGCCATCGACAACATCGACAAGGTGATCAAGATCATCCGTGGCTCCGACAACGAGGCCGCCGCGCAGGCCAACCTGGAGAAGCAGCTGAAGCTCTCCGAGCGCCAGTCCAAGGCCATCATCGATATGCGCCTTGGGCGGCTCAGCAAGATGGAGGCGGGCAAGGTTGCCGCCGAGTACAAGGAGGTGATCGAGAGGATCGCCTACCTCGAAGATATCCTGGCCAACCCCCGCAAGGTGCTTCTGCTGATCAAGGACGACCTCGAGGACCTCAAGAAGAAGTACGGCGATAACCGTCGTACCACGATCGCGTGGGACGCCTCCACTGACATGGACGACGAGGCTCTGATCGCAACCGAGGACGTGGTCGTCACCCTCACCGACAAGGGCTACATCAAGCGTGTCCCGGCGCGGACGTACAAGCCTCAGAAGCGAGGCGGCAAGGGCCTGATGGGCGGCAAGGTTCGGGAAGAGGACTACGTCAAGCACGTCATCGTCGCCAGCACCAAGAGCGACCTTCTCTTCTTCACCGGCAGCGGCAGGGTCTACCGCGTCCGCACCCACGAGGTGCCCGACGCGTCGCGCCAGTCCAAGGGTATCCCGGTGGTGAACATGATCGACATCAGCCAGCACGACGTCATCACCTCGCTGGTGGCGGTGCAGGAATGGTCTGACGACCAATACCTCTTCAGCGCAACCGTCAAAGGCATGATCAAGAAGACGCCGGCGACCGAGTTCCGGTCGGTCAACAAGAACGGCAAGATCGCGATGGTGCTGCGCGGTGACGACCGGCTGCAGTGGGTGGCCATGACCAGCGGCGACTACGAGTTGATCTTCGCCACCACCGACGGCAAGTCCGTGCGCTTCCATGAGAGGGAAGTGCGACCGATGGCCCGCGCCACGATGGGCGTTCGCGGGCTGCGGCTGCGCCCCGGCGCGCAGGCCGCGGGCATGGAGATCGTGAAGCCAGACGCCTTCCTCCTGGTGGTCAGCGAGAAGGGCTACGGCAAGCTGACCCCCCTCAGCGAGTACCCCACCCACCACCGCGGCGGCCAGGGCGTGTACACGCTGCAGGTCACCGACAAGACCGGCAAGCTGATTGGCATCCGGCTCGTCGAGGACACCAGTGAGGAGTTGATGGTGGTCAGCGCCCAGGGCCAGGTCATCAGGACCGACCTCTCCGAGGTGAGGATCACGAGCCGGCAGACCCAGGGCGTGATCATCATGCGCCTCAACGAAGACGACACCGTGGGCTCGATCGCCGGGGTCGGCGAGCGCGAGGAAGTCGACGAAGAGGAGGGGTAGGCGAGCACGCCTGAGCCTGGTGTCGCCCAGCAGAGGGTGCTGGAGTCGATCCGCCTCCCCAAGGTTCCAGGATCACGGATCCTGACACTCAAGTCTCCGCGATCGCCGCGATTGACACTCGCAGTCCCGCCACATCGACGGGGAGCATTGCGCCCTGCCTGGCCGGCGGGTCGATCGGGAACCACGCCTGCCACTCCTCATTCATGCCCGCGAAGTCCGCAGGGTCGCGCAGGATAAAGGTGGCGCTGATGATCTTGTCCATCGAGCTCCCAGCAGCGTCCAGGATCGCTGACACGTTCTTCAGGCATTGGCGCGTCTGCTGCTGGATGGTGGAGCCGGCAAGCTCTCCAGTAACCGGGTCGAAGCCTGCCTGGCCGGACACAAACACCAGTCCCGCGGCCTTTACCGCCTGGCTGTACGAGGCCGACTTTGGAGCCGCGTCGGTGTTCACGCAATCCCTCGACATCTACTCTCCTCCTTGCGGTAGTGGCTGCGGCCATGCGAGCCTTCGGCTCCCCAGTTTGGATCATTTTGGGCACGCTCCTAAACGTTGTTCTTTGGGGTTTCGGTCCTGCTCCGCGGTTGGCATCCCCCTGAGCCCCGGTAACTCTCGATCAGCTCTAGGTACGCCTTGAACATCCCGCCTCGGCGGGCTGGTTTGCGACTGAGGCCCGGCCGTGCCTAGACTTGGGTCTGCCAGCCTGTCCGAAGGAGGAATTCTTGAGCGCCACCGCTTCGTTTTTGATCTTCATCCCCGGGATGACGATCCTGTCGTTCCTGATCGGCGCGATCATCATGACCGTCGCCATGAGTGACAACATCGAGCCGGAAGACGACGAGGTGGCTGAGGCCCCCGCGGCTCACTAATGTCCCAAACCGGCTATTACCTGCTCTTCATCCCCGGCCTGGCCGTGCTCGCGGTCGCCGTCGGCTTCGTCTTCTCGGCCTTCGCCTTCAACCAGGGCGAGTTCCAGCCCGGCACCAAGCGCGGCCTCTTCTCGCTGGTCGTGGTCGTGCTCCTACTCAGTGTCCTGGGCGTCCTCGCCTTCCATATGGATCATCTGAACCTTCCCCGGCCTGGCGCTTGACGGTTCTGCGTTCACCCGCGCAGGTGCGGGTCGACCCCTCGAGCCTGGCGCCGATCCTGGTCACCAATCCTGAGCTGCTGGCACCACTGGCCCGGGCAGTCCACAACGGCAAATGCCCCGCATGCCAGGCTCCCGTGCATGGGGTCCTTGACACCGACGAGGATGGCTCGCCCCGGGTCCAGATCGCCTGCCTTGGTGATCCTACCCACGTCTTCTTCTTCGAGGCCACCACCGGTCACATCGACAACCAACCGTCGGCGATGGGCGAGGTGCAGGCCTGACCGTCGGCGGCAGCGTCTTCCTCCTCGTCCACGGTTTCCCTCTTGACGGCAGGATGTGGCGAGAGCAGATGAGTGCGCTGAGCGACATCCGGCGGGTGATCGCCCCCGACCTCAACGGTCACGGCGAGAATCCAGCCGGCGAGCCCAAGCGCTCGATGGATGAAATCGCCCGCAGCCTGGCGGAAGGGCTCGACAACGAGGGTGTCAGCAGCGTCGACCTGGCGGGGTTCTCGATGGGCGGCTACGCGGCGCTGGCGTTCTGCCGCCTCTTTCCCGACCGCGTCAACAGCCTGGCGCTGGTCGACAGCCGCACCGCGGCGGACAGCGACGCCGGCCGGGCGGGGCGCGACCAGATGATTGCCGACATCGAGAGTCGCGGGTCCATCGCCGCCGCCGAGGCGATGCTGCCCAAGATGTTCACCGATGCCGTCGCGCCGGAGCGCCGGGATGAGGTTGAAGGCTGGATGCGTCAGCAACCGCCAGCCGCGCTGGTGGCAGACCTCCAGGCAATGCGCGACCGTCCGGACTCGGGACCCACCGTGGCTCGGCTATCGGTGCCGCTCCTGGTGGTCGCGGGACTGCAGGACCCGATCATTCCGGTCGCTGAGGCCGAGGCGATCGCGGAGACCGCCGTATCCGGGCGGCTGGTGGTCGTCGATGGAGCTTCGCACCTGTCTCCTTTGGAGCAACCCCAGCTGGTCAACGACGCGCTCCGAAAGCATCTCGAGGGCTGATGCCCGCACCGCTCCCAGCAGCCTGAGGTGGCGCTTCAAACTCAAGCGCACTAAGATGCCGGAAGGATCGGCATCAGGAACTCGCCTTTGATGGCGGGTAATTAGGGTCACCATCGAACTTTCTAGACGTCAAAGCTCAGCGATCGACCTCCTGACCCATCACTTCGAGGTCAACTTCGACGACGTCGCCGAAGAACTGGCCGCGTCCGGCCCTGCGCAGGAGGTTGCGGACGCCGGAGCCTCGCTGCGGGCGCGCCAGGAAGCGGCGGCGCACCTGCGCGATTTCGTTCGGGGCCTGATCTGGTTGAGATCGCATGACCGCGGCATTGAAGCCGTCGATGCCCTGGTTGAGGCCCAAACCGGGCTGAGCCAATCCCAGCGGGAGCGCCTGAAGGGGCGCCAGCATGCGGTGATCGCCCGCGTCCAGACGCCCCAGCCCGAGGAGCATCTGCCGGCAATGAACGGCGCCGGCGATAAGGCCATCCCGCCGCAATCTCCCAATCCAGAGGAGGCGATCGCCGCCGAGGCCGGCGGTGGGGACCCGCGCCCTGCCGACGTAGAGGTGCTCCTGGTCCGCCCGAAGAGTTCACGGAACGCGGTCACCACGGTGCTGTACGCGCTTGTCGCCAAGACCCTCGAGCGAGTCGGGGCAGACCTCTGCCAGATCTACATCGAAGAGGAGGGCGCCCTCACGCTGCAGGCCGAGGCGCCCGCCGAGGGAGGCGCGATCTCCGGGCCCAGGACGCTGAATCGGAGGACTGGGATCGCAGCACTGGTTGCCTCACCTGGCGGGGCCGTGGAGGTGGCCGATATCAGCCAGTTGGCGGGGATGGAGAACCCGTGGGCGCAGCGCGGGGTCCAGCGGCTCGCGGTCGTGAGTGTGGGCAACCCGGGCGAAAACGGCAGCGGCATCCTGATCGCCGCCCGCACTGGGAACCGCGGCTTCAGCGATCACGAGCTGCGCGAACTCGATCGCCTCGCACTCGAGGTGTCGCAGGCCATCGGCAGCGCCGACCTGGTCTCTCGAGCCGAGGAACTGGCGGTGCTCAAGGAGCGCATGAAACTTGCGCGTGAGATCCACGATGGTCTCGCCGGCGACCTCTCGGCGGTGGTCGCGCTCTTCAAATACCACGAGCATCGCAGCAAGAACGACCCGGCCGAAGGCGAACGACTGCTGGCGCAGATGCGCGAGCTGGTCGAGGGCTCGCTGCAGAGTGCGCGCGACATCCTCGCCACGCTGCGCCCCCGCCATCAACCCCCAGCCGACCTGGTCGAAGGCGTGCGCCGGCAGGTCGAGGACTTTGCCAACACATACGGGATCACAGCCGTCGCCCGCATAGAGGGCACCAGCGATGACGTCGATGGCGAAGAACGCGACGCCCTCTACTCCATCCTCGGGGAGGCGTTGACCAATGTGCGCAAGCACAGCCAGGCCAGCACGCTTGAGGTTCGACTCGATTTGCGCCAGCGGCCGTACACGCTCGACGTCGAGGACGACGGCCGAGGAATCGACCTCACCGCGCTGGAGGACAAGTTTGGGTCATTCGGGCTGGTGGGCATGCGCGAGCGGGCTGAACTCCTGGGAGGATCGATCGAGATCGGGAACGGCAACATGGGCGGCGCACGCGTCCTCTTTCGGGGACCGAAATCCCCGCTCCGGAGAGGCTAATGGAGCGCATTCGAGTGCTCGTTGTCGACGACCGGCCCATCTTCCGCGCCGGCGCCCGCGGAATGCTGGCCGAATACGAGCACATCAATGTCATCGGCGAGGCCGTCAGCGGGATGGAGGCGGTCAAGCTGGCCAAGAGCCTGAAACCAGACGTGATCCTGATGGATATCTCAATGCCGGAGATGGACGGCATCCGGGCGACCAGGGAGATCCTGCAGGACAGCCATGAGGTGGCCATTCTCGGTCTGTCGGTCTCCGACCACGAGGACGACGTATCGAGCATGCTGGAGGCGGGCGCCTGCGGCTACATCCTCAAGGACAGCGGTCCGGAGGACCTGGCCCGAGCTATCGAAGACGCCCACGCGGGGCGCTTCCCACTCGACCGCTCAGTTGCGCGCAAGATGGTGCAGCGCCTCGCGGCCGCGCGGCCGCGCCCGCAGTTGCACACCACCGAGGCGCTGGCACCGCGCGAGAGGGCGGTCCTGCGCCGAGTCCTCGACGGCAAACCCAACAAGGCCATCGCGGTTGACCTTGGCATCAGCGCAAGCACCGTCAAGTCCAGCCTGCGAGACATCTTCCGGAAGCTCCAGGTCGACAGCCGCGCCGCCGCCGCGGCCCGCGCCGCTCAAATGGACCTCGACCTCGATCCCGACGAGCCGAACCGGAACTGACCTGGACCGATGACCAGATGGTCATCGAGAGTCGACCAAAGAGTCATCTGGCGCTGACCAAACGGACGGGGCAGTTGCCCTGTTGAGGGGATGTGGTTTCGCCGTCCTGACTCTACCGTCAGTTCATGCCGCCCCGGAGTGGGGGCCTTATCCGGGTCCTTCTGGTGGATGACAACCCAAATGTCATCGCGACCACCCGATTGATCCTCCTGACAAGTAAAGACATCGAGGTCGTCGGTGACGCCGGCGACGGAGAGAGGTCCCTGGAAGCGGTCCAAAGGCTGAGGCCTGACGTGGTGGTCATGGACGGTCGGATGCCAAGGATGGATGGAGCGGAAGCCACGCGGTGGATCCTTCGGAAGTTTCCAGAGACAAGGGTTGTAGCCCTGACTATCGGCGACGACAACGAGTTGATCCGCCGAATGGAAAGAGCTGGAGCCCGCCACACAGTCCTGAAGGGCGCAGGCCCTGAAGAGCTTGGTCGTGCGATCCGTACGGCCGTCAATTGATTCTCCCCTGAGCGGGAGGACAAGTAGGAGAACCCAAACATGTTGAGTCTGAACTGGAGCCTCTAAGATGCGCAATTTGTTTTCGGTCCTCACCGGGCTGTTCGCCAGCGCGGTGTCCGGCGGAGCAAACTGGAGCCTCTAACAAGATCGCCGGCGCCTAGGTAAACAGCCTAGTCGCTGGCCCTGAAAAGGCTTCGACCTTCGGTTCGGGGCCCTTTTCCTGCTTAACCAGATCGACGCCAAATACGGCTGCATGCCCATAGAATGCGGCTAATGGCATCCGGAAGGGCAGCGCGCGCATACATGACAATCGTCACGGTTGTCGGGTTCAGCCTCCTATTCGCCCTCCTACTTCTCGATCCGCAGCGAGTTGGGAACCCCGCTCCTGGCCAACTCACCGATCTCCAGCTCTGGGTGTTCATCACGGTGTTCGCGATCTTTGCGTCCGTGGCGCCACTTCCGATCACCTCGGGTGTTGTAGTTTCCGTGAGTTTGCCCCCCCTCTTCGCCGGGGCGCTCATCCTTCATCCCGGGTTAGCTGCGCTCGCCGCGGTAATCGGCACCATCGACAATCGTGTCCCAGGTCGCCAGATTCCCTGGAGCCGTTTCATTTTCAACCGGGCGATGTTTGCCATCGTCTACGGCGTTGGTGCCCTCGTTTTCAGGCTGCTCCTCGCCCTTCAGCAGACCCCGGTGTCCGACATCAGCGTCACGTTCACTGTCGTTGCTGCGGGAGTAACCGCCCTTCTCACGATGGAGGTCCTGAACTCTCCTCTCGTGATCGTGGCCATATCGCTCCTGACCGGAGAGTCGATTCGGAAGGTCGCCTATCGCTCCCTTCAGGGTGTCGTGCTCAGTGTTGCGGGCCTCGCCCCACTCGGGGCCCTAATCGCGTATCTCCTGGCGCCCCGGCAGGTTCAGGGACTGTTGGTCGCTGGCCTCATTTTCTTGCTGCTCTTGGTCTACCGAGAGCTGTCTCGCCGTTCCATCAAGCTCGGGACGGTCGCAAGGGGGTCCTACATCGCGCAAAGCCGCCTAATCGACAAGAAGGACCGATCTACATACGGTCACTCCGAGAGAGTTGGGGTTCTGGCCGAGGCAACCGCATCAAAGATGGGCCTGGCCGCAGATCTTATTGAGCAAATCCGGATTGGAGCGACCCTGCATGATATCGGCAAAATCGCCATTCCCGACGCGATTCTCCATAAGACCGGAAAGCTCACCGATGAAGAGTGGGAAATTCTCAAGACACATCCGCAAGAAGGATGGGAGGTACTGATTGAGCAGGAGGTTCTGGCAAAGGCCGCCGACATCGTGCGGTCGCACCACGAGAACTTCGACGGCTCGGGCTATCCGGATAGGTTATCGGGCCGGGCTATTCCTGTAGGGGGACGAATTACTCGGGTTGTCGACTCATACGACTGCATGACAAATGTTCGCGACTACCGGCCGTGGGTCAGGCAGCCCTTCGAAGCCTTGTCCGAGCTTCATTCCTTATCTGACTCTTGGTACGACGCCGCGGTCGTCCAGTCTTTCACCCAGGTTCTGGTAGAACGCCAACCCGAAATCGCTCGGCACCTTGTCGGAACGGCGCAAGAACCCCCATCGTCCATTCGAGAAGTACTCAGCCACCTCTCGTTCGTGACGTTGCTCACAGCTCACGGGTTGTCCTGGTTTGGCGATATGTTCACGACAACGGGACTGGCGCTGACCGCGTATCTAGTGACGCGGAGTCCGTGGGCAGTTGGAGCGGTCTTCGCTGCTAGGGCGATTCCGAACCTGCTTTTCGGGTTAATTGCCGGCCAAATGGTGGATCGGTACGACCGCAAGGCCTTGATGATCCTGATGGATGTAGTCAGGGCCGTTCTGATCGGTGCGATCCCCTTTCTTGTCCATACGAATCTCGCGATTTTGCTGATCATCGCATTCCTAGTGTCTTGTGCGACCGTGGCATTCAACCCAGCTCGGAGTGCCGTGATGCCCGACTTGCTGCCGACACATCTCTTACACGCTGCCAACTCAGTGACCGCCGCTGTTGAACGCGTCAGCGAGATCACTGGCTTCTTGGCCGCGGGGGCAATCCTGACTTTTAGCGGAATCCCGCTCGTCTTTGCGATCGACGCCGCGACATTCATGCTGTCGGCCGGCCTGATTCTAGGCATCAACTTCCCGGAAATGATCATGTCTCATCCGCGGGCACGAGCGAGCCTTTCACAGGTCCGAGCCGATGTGAAAGCCGGACTTCAGCTCATCAGGCAGGTCGCGGTTCTTCGAACTATCTTTTGGTTCAGTTTCCTCATGGCAGCGGCCGCATCCGCCTTACTGCCTCTCATGGTCCCTCTCGCGCTGGACCATTTGCGCACAGGCAACTCCGGGTTCTCAATTCTTGAAGCGGCACTCGCTGCAGGTGCCACTTTCGGGGCGCTACTGACCGGCATCCTCCAGACATCCCGTCGCGGCGTGATGATGATTCTTGGCGGATGCGGCATGGGGGCCGCGACGATCTTTGTCGCCCTGTCCAACTCACTTCCAATCACGATGGTCTTTCTGGCCGCGGGTGGGGTGGCGAACATGATCTACCTGATCCCGATGGTGACTGTAATTCAAGAAAACACCGACAGTGAGATCCGCGGCCGCGTCTTCGCGGCGAGGTACACCGTGGTTCAAGTCGGAGTCTTGATTGGGCTAGCCTACGCGGGGATTGCCACGTCTTCGACGTCCCCGGGTTCAGCGGTGGGTCCGGCATTGTTGGCCACCGGGGTCTTCATGGTTGCCATTAGCGCGGTTGCTTCGCTGGCACCCGCCCTGCGAAAAGTCTAGTTGCCATCCCCAGTCACCTTCTCCAGGACCCTTTCCTCGACACCCATCCGCTTGCCGAAGTAATAGGCGACGCCCAGTAGAACCAGCACGATGATCGCCGCGGGGATGGTGAGCCCGCCGAGCGTGTGCTCGACATTGGTGTAGTTCTCGCCCAGCTTCAATCCGGCGTAGGCCAGCGCGAAGTTCCAGGGGATCGCTCCGAGGATCGTCGCCACAACGAACGGTCCGGTCCGGATGCCTGACAGTCCCGCCGGGAACGAAATGTAGGTGCGCACAACTGGGAGCAACCGACCGCCGAAGACCGCGAGCAGGCCCCAGCGATCAAAGAAGCGTTGGGCGAGTTTGAGATGCCCTTGGTTCAAGCCGATTCTCTTGCCCGGCCCGAGGATGAATCTCTCACCATACCGGCGCAATAACAAGTACGCGACGAGCGAGCCGAGCAAGTTCCCCAGGCTGCTGGCCGCCACCACTCCGAAGAAGTCCAGGTGAGCCTCGCCGGCGAGGGCGCCGCTGGCCAGTGCGCCACCAAGCGGCACCACGATCTCGCTGGAGATGGGGATCCCGGCGCTCTCCGCCGCCATCAGCAGGAAGATCGCGATCAGGCCCCCGCTGCTGACGAGCTGGATCAGGGCGTGAGACACGGTGGCGAGGCTAACAGACGGCATAATCCCTCGGATGACACGCGTCGCCTACATGGGCCCAGAGGGCAGCTTCAGCGAGGAAGCGGCACGACTCTCGTTTCCCAACAACGCGGAGTTGGTGGGATTTCCTGACATTCCGGCGGTGATTTCCGCGCTCGGCCACAACCTCGTCGACGCTGCCGTCGTTCCGATCGAGAACTCGATTGAGGGATCGGTCAACGTCACCCTTGACCAGCTCATCCACGACGAGGCGCCGCCGCCGATTGTGGCCGAGCTCAACATCCAGGTCCGGCACCACCTCATAGCCCGCCCCGGGACGGGCCTGTCGGACATCGAGCGGGTCGTCTCGATACCGATTGCCGTGGCCCAGTGCCGCAAGTTCATGCTCGAGCAGTTGCCGCAGGTTCAGCTCTTGCCCGCGCTGTCCACCTCCGCGGCGGTGCAGAGCTTGGTGCACTCCGTCGGCATCGCGGCCATCGGCAACCAACGCGCGGCCCAACTCTATGGCATGGAGGTGATCGCGCCCGACATCCAGGATGGCGATGACAACACCACGCGATTCGTGGTCCTCGGAGGCCAACCCGCCGCCTCGACCGGGAGAGACAAGACCTCGATCTGCTGCTCGATCGCGGAGGACCGGCCGGGGAGCCTGATGGCGATCCTGAACGAGTTCGCCCAGCGCTCCATCAACCTGACCAAGATCGAATCACGCCCCACTCGCAGCGGCCTGGGCAAATACTTTTTCCTGATCGATCTCGAAGGCCACCAATCCGATGCCGAGGTGGCCGCCGCGCTCGAAGGCGTTCGAGGCAATAGCCTGATCCTGAAAGTCCTTGGCGCCTACCCCGCCGCCGGCGACTAGGCTAGGCGGATCTTCCCGCCAGGTCAGCGGCACCTGAAAAGAGAGAGGCCGGGATTTCTCCCGGCCTCTGCACTCCAGGCGGCGCTCTAGCGCGCCGCGGTCAAGGTCAAGCCTTGCCGATCTTGTAGATCTTCGTGCCGCAAACCGGGCAGGTCCCCGTGGTCGCCGGCTTGCCGTTCTTCATAGTGATCCCCTGGGCATTCTGGATCTCGCGCTTCTCTTTGCACTTGAGGCAGTATCCGGTAACGGCCATGAACACCATCCTTGTTTGGTTGCGACGGGCCGTTGTTCAGCTCGTCTGACTCTGCCCGCGAAGCTCACCCCCGCGAGACCCTCGCTCCAATTCGGCTCCAATTCGGAACCGGCGCTGATTCTAACCGTGCCTCTGGCGTATTGCAAGCAGTTCGGCTGAATACGGGCTGAGTTCAGCGACCAGGCCTTTGTCGCTACGGGCGTGAATTCAGCCCCCGGATCTGGGACATCGAGCGGGTCGGAGCCACGAAACCTGCGATTATCTGCCCGCCGCCGGGCAGCCCCGTGCGCTACGATCAAGCCGCTGTGAAAGTTCGAGAGCGGTCGGGGAAGGCCTAACCCCCAAGACCCCAGCCAGCCCGTGGGCGCAGCGCGCCGGGCTCCACGGGTGTAGGTCTCCCCCGAGCCGGACCAGACCTACAAAAAGGGAAGCCCGCCATGATCTTCCTGAGCGACTTCCTCCGCGCGGAGATCGTCGACAACCAGCAGCGCCGGATCGGTCGCGTTGGCGACCTGGTCGCGCACATCTCCGAGCCCTACCCCATCGTGCACCACGTCGTCCTGCGTGGTCGCGAGGGCAAGGTGTTTCCCTGGTCAGAGGTCCGCACGTTTGAGGCTAAGGAGCTGGCCCTGAAGAGCTCACGCGAGGATCTCCCCATCAGCGAAGCTGCAGACGGCGACGTCTGGCTAGCGCGCGACGTGCTGGACAAGCAGATCGTGGACACCGACGGCCGCCGCGTGGTGCGCGTCAACGACCTTCAGCTCTCGCCCATGCGCGGCAACCTGCTGGTGGTCGGCGTCGATGTCGGTGGACGCGGGCTGCTTCGGCGGCTGGGCGCCGAAGACCTCGGCAAGACCGTGGTCCGCCTCACCCGGCGCGACTGGCGGCAAAAAGTGATCCCCTGGGACGTGGTCGACCCCATCCACTCCGACCTCGACTCGGTGAAGCTGCGGATCGCTCACCAAAAGGTAGCCAAGATGCATCCCGCCGACATCGCCGAGATCGTCGACCGCCTCAGCCCCCGCCAGCGCGACGCTATCTTCGCCTCGCTCGACGATGAGCTGGCGGCGGACGTCGTCGAGGAGATGTCCGCCGAGGACCAGGTTGACGTCATCGAGGCGTTGGATGACGAACGCGCCGCCGACATCCTCGAAGAGATGGACCCCGACGAGGCCGCCGACCTGCTCGCGGACCTGCCCGAGGAGCGCGCCGAGATCCTGCTCGACAAGATGGACGAGGAGGACGCCGAGGATGTCGAGGAGTTGCTGGCATATGAGGAGGACACGGCTGGGGGCCTGATGACCACGGAGTACGTGGCGATCACCAGCGACCTGACCGCAGGCGAGGCCATCGAGCGACTACGGGAGCTTGAGCCAGAGGCCGAGCAGGTCTACTACGTCTACGTCGTGGACCGCCGCGAGAACCTGCTCGGGGTGCTCTCGCTGAGGGACCTCATCGTGGCCAAGCCCGCCACCCCGATCACCGACATCATGATCACCAACGTGGTCAGCGTGCCGCTGAGCGCCAGCCACGGCGAGGTCGCCGAGGTGATCCGCAAGTACAACCTGCTGGCGGTCCCGGTGGTGGATGTCGACGACCACCTGGAGGGCATCGTCACCGTCGACGACGTGATGGATTCGGTGCTCTCACGGGCATCAAAGCGCCGCCTGCCGCGGCTCTTCGGCTAGGTGTTGGGAGATGTATGGCGATGGCCAACCTGAGCCCGCCGAGCCCTCCCCGCCGGCGCCCTCGGCTGCCTGGAGTCCTGCGTAAGCGACGCACCCAGCTGATCCTCTTCCTGGGCATCCTCGGCCCCGGGCTGATCACATCCAACGCCGACAACGACGCCGGCGGCATCTTCACCTACGCCCAGGCCGGCGCCAAGTACGGCTACGACCTGATCTGGCTGCTGTTGCTCACCACCATTGCGCTGGCGGTGGTGCAGGAGTTCAACGCCCGCCTAGGGGTGGTCAGCGGCAAAGGCCTTGCCGACCTGATCCGCGAGCGCTTCGGGGTCCGTATCACGGTCCTGGCGATGTTCCTCCTGCTGGTCGCGAACGTAGCCACCACGGTGGCGGAGTTCGCCGGTATCGCTCTGGCCGGCGAAGCCTTCAACATCAGCCGCTACATCACGGTGCCGCTGGCCGCGCTGCTGGTCTGGTTCGTGGTCCTGCGCGGCTCCTACGCGGTCGTGGAAAAAGTCTTCCTCGGCCTGAGCGTTATCTATTTCACCTACGTCATCTCGGGGCTGCTGGTCCATCCTGACTGGGCGCAGGTGCTGCACCAGTCGATCCACCCGCAAACCAACATCCTCGACACCAGCTATCTGCTCCTGGCGGTCGCCCTCGTCGGCACCACGATCACACCGTGGATGCAGTTCTATCTCCAGGCCTCGGTGGTCGACAAAGGATTGCGTACCAGCGAGCTGCAGTACGAACGCGCCGATGTTTTCATCGGGTCCCTGGTGACGGACGTCATCGCTTTCTTCATCATCGTCGCCACCGCCGCGACCCTGCACGTCAGCGGGCACACCAACATCGCCGATGCCAAGGACGCGGCCCAGGCCCTGGCACCGCTGGCGGGAGATTTCGCCAAGGTCCTCTTCGTGGCGGGGTTGGTGGGGGCGTCGCTGCTGGCGGCGTCGGTGTTGCCGCTGTCCACCGCGTACGCCATCACCGAGGCCTTCGGTTGGGAGCGAGGCGTGGGCCACTCGATCCGCGACGCGCCGGCGTTCTTCATCATCTTCACCGGCTTGATCGTGATCGGCGGTGCCGCCGTGCTTATCCCCGGACTGCCGCTGGCGACCGTGACCATCCTCAGCCAGGACGTCGACGGCCTGATCCTGCCCGCGATCCTGGTCTACATGCTCATCCTGATCAACGACAAGCGGGTGATGGGCAGGTATGCCAACGGCCGGTTCGCCAACATCTTCGGCGGCGCCACCATCGTGGGCGTGATCATCCTCACGGTGATGCTCTTGGTCTCGGCGATTCCCGGCTTCCCCTGGATCTGACTCGCGGGAGGGTGACGGTTCAGTCGGAAGTGGCGGCCCCCCGGTCGGCACGGTAGAGGTTGAGACGCTTTGCCAGGTCGGCGCGGCCTGCAGCCCGCAATGCGGAAACGCCTACACCCGAGATGGCGAACGAAGCCGCCACGATCCCCCATTCCAGGGCCTCAAGCAAGGCGTCGTCGGTCTCGGCGTCGACCTCGGCGAGGCGTCCCATGAAGGCGCCGGCGAGAGCGTCCCCGGCGCCCGTGGGGTCGACCACATCGACCGCCAACGCCGGCAGGTGCTGACTGTCGTGGTGCGTCCAGAGAACGGCACCCTCAGGCCCCAGCTTGATCACCAGGGCATCGAGCGGAAGGCTGTTGAGCACTTTCAGCGCGGCCGCCGCCGTGCCCCGGGTTTGGGCCAGCATCTCGACCTCACGCTGCGTGGCGAAGAGCACGTGGCATTTGCCCGCCATCTGCTCGACCGCGGGCCGCTGGGCCTCCACGAAGATGTCCATGGTGTCGCCCCCGATAAAGGCGTCCGGTGGGCAGCCCTGGATGGCAGCGAGCTGCGCGTCAGGGTCACAGCTGCCCAGGAAGACCGCCTTGGGCAGGGATTGAATCGCGCCAAGCTCCGGTAGGTATCCCTCGAAAGCCCCGGTGAGGCGCTCCAGGGTGGTCGCTTCGCCGCCTACCGTCTCGCGTCGCGCGCGCCAGGTATACGTCGGCAGGTCGACCGGGATCAGCCGCGAGATATCTGCGAATTGGAGGAGTTCAATGAAATCGGCGGCGCGGTCGCGTCCCACGGCACCGGCGACGGCGACCGGCCCGAAGTGCCGGGCCGCAAGCGAGGCATACGTTGCCGACCCGCCAAGCTCGCCATCGAGCCTGGTGCCCGGGGTTTCGACGTAGTCCTGGGTGATCGATCCGACCACCAGCAACCCCTTCCGGTCAAGCACGGAGCGCATTGTACTTCTGACGGGAGGGTCAGAAAATGGCGTTTCCGTATTGGGCCGCGGACCCTTCTCGGCTAGAATTCGCGGACTATGGCCGAGGCGACGCAGTACGGAGTCGGCCTGCTCGGCCTGGGGACGGTGGGGTCACAGGTCGCCGAGCGGCTCGAAAAGAGCAGCGATATGGTCAACCGGCGCACCGGTGTCGACCTGGCGTTGCGCCGCGTCCTTGTCCGCGACCTGGCCAAGGCTCGTCGCTACACCCCCGCCGCCGCCCTGACCTCTGACGCGGCCGACGTTCTCGACGACCCCAGAGTCGACATCATCGTCGAGGTCATCGGTGGGGTCGAACCGGCACACGAGTATCTCCGCCGCGCCATCACCGCCGGCAAGCACATCGTCACCGCTAACAAGGAGGTGATGGCCAAGTACGGC
This sequence comes from Candidatus Dormiibacterota bacterium, assembly GCA_036824145.1. Taxonomy (GTDB): domain Bacteria; phylum Chloroflexota; class Dormibacteria; order DASZGP01; family DASZGP01; genus DATMMS01. Next base: position 7,506 of record DAITAT010000011.1, on the reverse strand, counting down.
CCGGACCTGCTCGAGCTGGCCCTTGAGCACGAGGTCGACATCTATTTCGAGGCTGCGGTGGGTGGGGGCATCCCGCTGATCTCGACTTTCAAGATCGACCTACTGGCCAATGAGATCAACTCCATCGAGGCCATCATCAACGGCACCACCAACTACATCCTCGATGGCATGGCCCAGGGGAAGAGCTATACCGAAGCCCTTGATGAGGCCCGCCGGCTGGGCTTCGCCGAGGCCGACCCGAGTTCCGACGTCGATGGCCACGACTCCGTCTACAAGCTGTGCATCCTGAGTTCAATCGCCTTCAGCTCGCGCTTCCATCCCACCGACATCTATCGCGAGGGCATTACCGAGCTGGACCCCAAGGACTTCGGCTACGCCGCGGAGATGGGCTACGCCATCAAGCTGGTGGCAGAGGGGCGCAAGCGGGATGGCGCCGTCGAGTTGCGGGTTCACCCCACCCTGATCAAACAGAGCCACCTGCTGTCCAAGGTCGGCGGCAGCAACAACGCCGTGGTGGTCGACGGGGACCTGGTCGGCTCGGTCCTGCTCTACGGACAGGGGGCGGGTGGCCGACCCACCGCCAGCGCCGTCGTTGGCGACCTCATCGACCTGGTGCACTCGATGCGAAAGGGCGTCAACAACCGCATCCCGATGTGGTTCGACCGCAACTACCCGGTGCGGCCGATGGAGGAGGTGGTCAGCCGCGCCTACTTCCGCATGGAGGTCGAAGACCGCCCCGGGGTGCTGGCCGACATAACAAAGGTCTTCGGGACCCAGGGCATCTCGATCGACTCCATCAACCAGAAGAGCATCGACGCGGCGGCTACCAGCGCCGAGCTGGTCATCCTCACGCACCCCGCCGAAGAGCGGGTGTTGCTGTCGGCCCGAGCGGAGATCGAAGCCCTGGATTGCGTGCGCCATGTTCACGCCTTCCTGCGGGTGCAGTGATGGCGCGCCCCGCGCGAGACGCGAGCGGCGCCGAGGGCGGGGCCATCCCCGCCGGCGTCATCGCTCGCTACGGCGACCGGCTGCCGCTGACCGACAAGACCCCTCGGATCAGCCTCAACGAGGGCAACACGCCGTTGATCCGCTCCGTCAACATCGGTCCCGAGCTGGGCCTGCGAGAGCTCCATTTCAAATTCGAGGGCCTCAACCCCACCGGTTCGTTCAAGGACCGCGGCATGGTGGTCGCGGTGGCCAAGGCGCTGGAGGCCAGCAGCCATACCCTGATGTGCGCCAGTACCGGCAACACCTCGGCCAGCGCCGCGGCCTATGCGGGCCGCTTTGGCCTGCGCTGTGTGGTGCTCATCCCGGAGGGCAAGGTCGCGCCCTCGAAGCTGGTCCAGGCGCAGGTCTACGGCGCCAGGGTTGTGGCCATCGACGGCAACTTCGACGACGCCCTCGAGGCCGTGCGCCGGCTCAGCGAGAGCGCCGGGGTTACGCTCGTCAACTCGGTCAACCCCAACCGCATCGAGGGCCAGAAGACAGCGGCCTTCGAGGTCGTCGACGCGCTCGGGGACGCCCCCGACATGCTCTTCATTCCGGTTGGCAACGCCGGCAACATCACGGCTTACTGGAAGGGCTTCAAGGAATACCACGCCGATGGCCTCTGCCGGCAGCTGCCGCGGATGATCGGGGCCCAGGCCGAAGGCGCGGCTCCCATCGTTCGGGGCGAGGTTGTCGCCGACCCGAAGACGGTGGCGTCTGCGATCCGCATCGGCAACCCGGCCTCGTGGGAGCAGGCCACCACCGCGCGAGACCAGAGCGGCGGAGCGATCGAGGCGGTCACCGACGGTGAGATCCTCAGCGCCCAGCGCTTGCTGGCGGCCAGCGAGGGCATCTTCGCCGAGCCCGCCAGCAGCGCGTCGCTGGCGCTGCTGGCCAAGATGGCGCATGCCCGGCGGGTGCCGGCGGACGCGTCGGTGGTCTGTGTCCTCACCGGCAGCGGGCTAAAGGATCCGTCCGCCCTCGAGGAGCACCTGCTGCCGCCGTTGCACCTTCCGGCCGACGCCCGCGCGATCGCCAAAGCCCTGAAGCTGTGAGCTCCTCCGGTCAGCGGCCGGGCCGCCGGTCGGGCGTCCGCGTCAGCGTGCCCGCCAGCTCGGCCAACCTGGGCCCCGGATTCGACGTGCTCGGCCTGGCTCTCGAACTGCTCGACGTCTTCGACGTCTGGGAGGTCGGCAGCGAGCTACGCATTGAGGTCGACGGCGAAGGGGCCGGGTCGGTCCCCACCAACCACAGCAACCTCTTCTTCACGACCATGCAGACCTACTTCAGCCTGGCCGGCTATCAGCCCTCAGGGCTGATCATCCGCGAGCACAACCGCATTCCCCTTGCTCGCGGACTGGGCAGCAGCGCCGCCACCATCGTTGGCGCCCTGCTGGCGGCGAGGGCGATCTCAGGCCACGCTATGGGCGACGATCGACTGCTCGACCTGGCGGGGTCCCTGGAGGGGCACGCGGACAACGTCGGCGTGGCCTTGTTTGGCGGCTTCCAGATGGTGGCGCAGGAGGAGGGAGGTCGCTACCTGGCCCGGCGCCTCGAATTGTCCGACCGGCTCGCCGCGGCGCTGTTTGTCCCCGAGCTGCTGGTGTCAACCGAGTCGGCGCGCGAGGTCCTCCCCGAGCAGTACGCGCGGGCCGACGTGGTCCACAACCTGAGCCGGCTGGCGCTGTTGCTCTCGGCAATCAAGGATGGGCGCTTGGAGGACCTGCGTGTGGCCACCGACGATCGCCTGCACCAGCCGTACCGGGCGGAGCTGGTGCCCGGTTTCGCCGAGATGCTCGAGGCGGCGACCAGCGCGGGCGCTGCCGGTGTCTTCCTCAGCGGCGCCGGGCCGACGGTTTTGGCGCTACACGACCGCGCTGTCGCGGGGCTCGGGTTGGGCATCGCCGAAGCCATGGCCGGCGCTGCCGCGAAGTTCGGTCTTGAAGGCCGGCGCCTGGTGCTCGACATTCGCGAGCAGGGCGCCGACGTCTCCCGGTTGCCTGCGGACCCGGCGCGCGTGGGGCCGCCGCCATGAGCCCACGACGCAGCCGCCGGTGGGTGGTGCAGAAGTACGGCGGCACCTCGGTGAGGTCACCGTCGCGAATCAAGCAGGTCGCCGAGCGCGTCGCCCGCAGCACCCGGGACGCCGGCGTTGTCGTGGTGGTATCGGCGATGGGTGACACCACCGATCGACTGAGCCGGCTGGCGGCCCAGATCACCAAGGAGCCGCCGGAACGCGAGATGGACACCCTGCTGTCGGCCGGCGAAACCATCACCGCGCCCCTGATGGCGATGGCGCTGCAGGCCTGCGGGGTGCCCGCGATCTCGCTCTCCGGCGCCCAGGCGGGCATCAGGACCAGCCATTCGCACACCCGCGCCCGGATCCTCGACGTGGTCCCCACCCGCGTCATCAAGGAGCTGGAGCGCGGCATGACGGTGGTCGTGGCCGGCTTCCAGGGTGTCAACAAGACCCTCGACATCACCACCCTCGGCCGCGGCGGGTCCGATACCACCGCGGTGGCGCTGGCGGCCGCGTTGGAGGCTGACGAGTGCGAGATCAACACCGACGTGCCCGGGATCCTCACCGCCGACCCTCGGATCGTCCCCGAAGCCAGGCTGCTCCGCGCCGTCAGCTATGACGAGATGCTCGAGCTTTCGTCGCTGGGGGCAAAGGTGATGCATCCCCGGGCGGTCGAGATCGGCGAGCTCTACGACCTGCCCATCAGGGTTCGTGGCACGTTCGACGAAGGGCCGGGTACCCTCATCACACGGAGCCCTGACGTGGAAGAAAGAGATCGAGTGCGCGGCATCGCCGCCGAAGAGGACGTGGCCAAGCTGACGATGGTCGGCGTGCCGGACAAACCTGGCATCGCGGCGCGCATCTTCACGCCGCTGGCCGACAGAGGCATCAGCGTCGACGTCATCATCCAGAACGTCTCCCGCGAAGGCGTGACCGACCTATCGTTCACGGTCGCCGCGGGCGAGCTGGCGCATGCCGAGAGGCTGGTCCGCAAGATCAGCAAGGAAATCGACGCCGAGGGCATCCTCACCGATTCCAAGGTGGCCAAGGTCTCGATCGTGGGCACCGGCATGCTGGGCCAACCCGGCATCGCGGCGCTGATGTTCCAGACGCTGGCTGACGTAGGCATCAACATCGACATGATCTCGACCAGCGAGATCCGCATCACGTGCATCGTGGCGCGCGACCGCGCCAAGGATGCGGTGCGGGCGCTGCACAAGGCCTACCGACTCGACCAGGGGTGAGGCGGGGTGGCCAGCCCGCCGATGCCCGACCCCGAGCCGCGGATGCGAGTGCGGCTGCGCAAGCCCCACGCATGTGGCGGCACCAGCTTTGTAGTCAGCTCAACCGGCGCCGACGTTCGGCTCTTCTGCGAGAAGTGCGGCGCCAAGATCTTCATCGATCGGGCCCGCTGGCGGACCCGCGCGGTGGAGGTGTTGCCTGCGACGCCGGCTGTGGACTGACCGCTTCAACGCGCTGGCGATGATTCCAACCCCATGGGACTGAGCCTCGGCATTGTCGGCCTCCCCAACGTGGGCAAGTCGACGCTCTTCAACGCCATGACCCGGGCCGGGGCGCTGGTGGCCAACTATCCCTTTGCCACGATCGAGCCCAACACCGGCATCGTTGAGGTTCCCGATCAGCGACTGACGGCGCTCAGCAATCTCTTCAAACCGCCCAAGACAATTCCCGCCACCGTCACGTTTGTCGATATCGCCGGCCTGGTCAAGGGCGCGTCTGAAGGCGAGGGCCTGGGCAACCAGTTCCTGGCGCAGATCCGCGAATGCGACGCCATCGCCATGGTGGTGCGCTGTTTCGAGGACGCCAATGTCACCCACGTGAGCGGCCACCTCGATCCCGCCGCCGACATCGCCACTGTCAACTACGAGCTGATGCTGGCGGACATGGAGACCGTCCGTCGGCGGAAGGAGAGAACCGTCAAGCTGGCGCGGCAGCAGAAGCAGGCGCAGGCCGAGCTGGTGGTCCTCGAGAAGATCGAGAACGGCCTCGACCAGGCGACCCCTGCCCGGCGCCTCGGCCTGACGGAAGAGGAGCGCGGCTTGGTCAAGGAGCTGAGTCTGCTGACCCTGAAGCCGGTGATCTACGTGGCCAACGTTGCCGAGGCCGACGCCGCCAGGACTTCGAGCCCAGGGCTTGACGAGGTCGCCGCCCTTGCCACGGAAGAAAAAGCCAGCTGGCTGGTCATATCGGCCCGAATCGAGGCCGAGCTCCAGGACATCGACCCGTCAGAGCGACTCGAGTTCCTGCAGTCCCTCGGCCTGGACGAGTCGGGGCTCGGCCGGCTCGCCCGCGAGGCATATTCGATCCTCGGCCTGATCACCTTCCTGACCGCCGGGGAGACCGAGTGCAGGGCATGGACGATCAGGCGTGGCACTCGTGCGCCGCAGGCCGCTGGGACCATCCATGGAGACTTCGAGCGCGGCTTCATCAAAGCAGAGGTGATCGGCTGGAATCAGCTGGTCGATGCCGGCGGTTGGACTGAGGCGAAAGCTGTGGGCAAAGTGCGGATCGAGGGTAAGGAGTACGTTTTCCAGGATGGCGACACCACCATCTTCCGGTTCAACGTCTAAGACCGTGGTAGCGGCGGCCGCTGACACGCGACCCAGGCGCGCCAGGGCGATACCGGTCTGGGAGCTCCTCGTCGACCCGCCGGCCACCGGCGCCGAGAACATGGCCCGCGACCTCGAGCTGCTCGACCAGCTGGTCCGGGGCGAGCGCCCCGCCACGCTGCGTTTCTATGCCTGGAACCCAGCCTGTATCTCGCTTGGTCTCGGCCAGCCAGACGAGCTCCTCGACATGGACGCCGTGCGCGCTGCCGGGCTCGACGTCGTGCGGAGGCCGACCGGTGGCCAGGCGCTTCTCCACGACAGCGAGGTGACCTACTCGGTGGTGGCGTCGCAACAGGACCCGGTCGTCGGCGGAAGCCTGATGCAGACCTACCATGCGATCTCCGAAGCGCTGCTGGGGGGTCTGCGCGGACTCGGCATCAGCGGCGAAAGCGCTCCCTGCGAGCCCCGACCCGCATCCGGTCTCACGCCCATCTGCTTTGCGTCGGCTTCGGCCGAGGAAGTCCTGGTTGGCGGCCGCAAGCTCATCGCCAGCGCCCAGTGGCGCAGTCGGGGAGCCTTCCTGCAGCATGGCAGCCTGTTGCTTCAGGATCGCCAGGCCGACCTCCCCGGTTTGATGCGAGACGCCGCTGCTCGGAAGGCGATGCCGCTCTCCATCAGCCTCGATGAACTGCTCGCCGACGTGCCTTCGCCGCAGGCGCTCGTCGAAGTACTCTCGCGCGGGTTCGAACGGGCGCTGGGCATCCGCCTGCGCCCCGCGGGTCCGGACTCAACAAATTCCGAGAGCGCTTGACAAGACCCTACATACTGGGGTAAAGTGCCGGACGAGGCACAAGATATGGGTGTTCATCATCCAGCTCGGAAAGCCTTCATCGCCAGGCAACAGGTGTCCAGAGTCCTCCTCGCGGTCTTGCACTACGTCCCTTCAGTAGTCCCGCAGCTGGCACCTGTTGCCTGATTAACTCCCCCTCTCTGAATTCATCCGATGGCGCCCGGGAGAGCCGGGCGATGGATGCTCCAGCGGCTAAAGTAGTGGCGTGCCGAAGCAGCAGATGCGCGTCCAGCAGCGCAAGATCAAGCCCAAGCAGCGGCAGGCCCAATTCCAGCCGCCGCCTCCGCCGAAGGGCTCGAGCCGCGCCCTCCGGGCCCGTATGCTGGAGGGCTACAGCCCCTCGGTCGTAATCCGGGTAGCGCTCTACCTGGCTGCGTTCCAGGTCGCCCTGTTGATCGTGGGGGTGGTCCTCTTTGTGCTCTTCAAAGACCTACCGCTGAAGCTCGAGGACGTGGCCGTCTTCCTGGTCGCCATCTTGGTGCCGGGCACGCTGGTCTGGCCGGCCCTGATCCTGGCGCTGCGCGACCGCAAGGCCAGCGCGGAGCTGATCCAGGGACAGATGGTGAGTGCGGCCCCCGTCTCGGCGGTCTATGGGCTGGGCATGCTCCAGGTCCGGACCCGCCAGAAAGACGCCTACCTGAATATCGAGCGGCGTCTGCTCAAGCAGGTTCCGCAGAACCAGGTCCAGGTCGCCGCCCGGGTCACGCCGAACCTCCACCATGTGGCCAGCCTCCAGGTGATGGGCCCCCGGTACGGCGGCAATGTCCCCACCGAGATCCCGGAGCAATTTCGGTGGGCCGAGCGCTTCCCGCTGGTGGCTCTGGGCGGGACCTATGCCGGCGTCTTCGGGCTCGGCTTGATCATGCTGGTGCTGCCCCTCTACGGATCGCTCCTCTGGTTGCACCTTCTTCTGGTGCCCGCGGTGATGGCCCTGGCCGCAGTTGCCGCCCGCTTCATCCTGCGCTTCTTCCAGCAGCGCCTCGAAGCTCAGCTTCAGCCCCAGGGCTGAACCTGCCCGGGCCCAGTCTCCGGAGATATCAACCTGACTGCCCAGTCATGTTCGACGAACTGCCAAATTC
>DAITAT010000098.1:0-2440 GCA_036824145.1 Candidatus Dormiibacterota bacterium | reverse complement strand
GCCAGGTCCCGGATCGAGACGATCCCGATCACCTCGCCGTTCTCCACCACCGGCAGGTGGCGGAAACCGTGGTCCAGCATCGTGCTGAGGGCGGCCTCGACGTCGTCGTCGGGCCCCACGGTAATCGGGTCGCGGGTCATCCAGGACGACACCTCGTGAGCGGGGGCATCGTGCGACTGCGATATCGCCCGGACCGTGTCGCGCTCGGTGAAGATGCCCGCCAGGCGATTGCCGTCCATCACCAACGTCGAACCGATGCGGTGCTGCGCCATGAGCGCGACAGCTTCACCGACGGTGGTCGACGGGCTCACCGTGTGGAGCATGGTGCTCATGACCTCGCGGACCGCCGGCACCCCGCGATTCTATTCCGCTAATGGCTGGTGTTGACGGCGTCAAACCTGATCGTTCCATCGCTCGTTGCCGGCGGGATCGGAGTTGCCGCCAGCAGCGCGGTGGCGGCCAGCACGAGGATGGCGACGCCGGCCTCGAAACGGACGAGTCCAAACCCTCGACGCCACGCGAGAGTCGACAGCACCACCATCACCAGCACGCCGGCCGACTTCACGCTCAAGACCAATCCGTAAGTTGTCGTCCAGAGGTCGGACGGCGAGCTGAGCGCAGAGGCCGCCGCCAGGACCCCGGTCATGGCCGTGATCGCAAAAGCGATGAGGGCAACCCGCCCAAACCGCAAGAGCAGCGCCCTGCCCTCCTCCCCACTCCACCCTCCTGGCGGGCGCACCGTCGCCAGCGCCATGATCCCTCCCGCCCACACGCCCGCGGAGAGAACGTGCAGCGCGTCGGCGAAGATTGGGCCCGCCGGCTGCCCTTGTGCTGCCGCATGGCCGGCGAAGGCCAGCGACGCCGCGGCGAATAGTGCGGCAGGCGCCACCATCCGCCGTCCAAGCAAACAGAGCGCGAGCGCCGCGCCCTCGGCCGCCACCCGTGCGACGCGCACCCAGCCGGCCGTATCGCCGAATAGGAACGTGACTGCGCCGGATAGCGAGTGGCCGGCGACGAACGCCTGGGCGATGACGACACCAAGCCCACCGACCAGCGCGGCTGCCAGCGCGAGCTCCATCGGCGGCCGAGCCCATGCGATTCGCGGCGAGGTCGCCGCCAGCCGCCTGACCACGAAGACCCCGATAACGTAGATGAGGCCCGCGTATTCGAGCCAGTGCAGGACGCCGATTGCAAGATCGGCTGCGGATGGCACGTCAGGGATCGAGGACTTTGAAGGCGGGGTTGACGATCGCGGTCAGCACGTGGTCCTCCCACTTGCCATTGATCAGCAGGTAGGCGGGAGCAAGACCCTCGACCTCGAAGCCGCACCGCCGCAGCACGGCCGCGCTGCGCGCATTCCGCGGCATGTGGTTGGCGTTGACTCTGTGCAGCCGCCATTTCTCGAAAGCAAAAGCGACGGCGCCTTTCACCGCCTCGGTCATGTATCCCTTGCCTTGCTCGTCACGCGCGAGGTTGTAGCCCATCACGCACGACTGAAGTGCGCCGCGGTGCACCTGCGTCAGGTTGAGGTTGCCGACTATCCGGTCAGCCGCCGCTCGGGCAAACATGAACGCCCGAAATGATTCACCCGCGGCGTGCTCGCGCGTCCGAATCCGCACCTGCTCGAGCCACATCGCCTCGTCCAGGAAATCCGGCGCGAAGGTCGGCGAGAAGGGCTGCAGGTGGTCGCGGTTGCTGCCGTAGTAGCTGATGATCTCGGGGACGTCCGCGGCTTGCGGCAGCCGCACAGTCAACCGCTCGGTTTCGATCAACCGGGGCTAGACCCCGGCTGCGGCGATGATCCCTCCGCCCAGCACCCGGGTCCCCGAATAGAGAACCGCAGCCTGCCCTGGAGCCGCGCCGAGGAATGGCTCCTGCAGCGAGAGGCGGCCTGACTGGTAGACGGCAGCGATGGGAGCCGCGTGGTAGCGAAGGCGGGCCTCGCATTCAATGGGTTCTTCGGGTTCGTCGGCCGAGCCGTCGATGAAGCTCACGTCACGCAGGTCGACCTCGCGCGTTTCCAGCTCCTCGCGCCGCCCGACCACCAGCCGGTTCGCCGGCGCGTCGATCTTCAGCACGTACCAGGGGCCGGTTTCGCGAAGGTCTCCAAAGCCGCTGCGCTGTCCCACCGTGTAGACCGCGGTGCCGCGATGCGTTCCGAGCTCGCGACCGGTGGAGTCGACCACCGCGCCGGCGTGGACCGGAAGCCTCTCGCTGAGGTAGCGAGCCGTTTCGCCCCGCGGGACGAAGCAGATCTCCATACTCTCGGCCTTGTCCGCGACCGGAAGGCCGAACTCGCGCGCGTGCTCGCGCACCTCGCTCTTATCCATCCCACCAAGCGGGAAGACGATCCGAGACAGGCGCTCTCGGTCGAGGTGATAGAGCATGTAGGACTGGTCCTTGGCCGGGTCCACGGCTGTGTGCAGCTCAGGGCCGCCTG
>DAITAT010000097.1:0-2508 GCA_036824145.1 Candidatus Dormiibacterota bacterium | reverse complement strand
AGCGCTTCAGCGACGAGGAGCAGGCGCTGGCGTGGGCCAACGGCGTCGACTACGGACTCGCCGCCTCAGTGTGGACTCGCGACGTCGGCCGGGCGCTCCGGATGGCTCGCCGCCTGAAGTTCGGTGCTGTCTGGATCAACACGCACATCCCTGTCGTCAACGAGATGCCGCACGGCGGTTACAAGGGCAGCGGCTACGGCAAGGACATGTCGATGTACTCGCTCGAGGACTACACCCAGATCAAGCACGTGATGGCATCCCTCGACTAACCCGACCCGGAACTAACTAGGTGGCGATCCACTCGCGCGAAGCCCGACATGGGACTTCCGCGAAGAGTGTCCTGCGGCCGCCTGCCTTGCGATTGGTGGGCGTCCGCAAGAGCTACGGCCACGTGCTCGCGGTGGCGGGCGTCGACCTGACGGTCGAGGCCGGAGAGTTCTTCACCCTGCTCGGGCCGTCGGGCTCGGGCAAGACGACGCTTCTGCGCCTCATCGCCGGCTTCGAAAGCCCCGATGCCGGCAAGATCGAGCTGGCAGGGCGCGACGTGACCTCGACTCCGCCGCACCTGCGGCAGACCAACACGGTGTTCCAGGACTACGCCCTCTTCCCCCACATGACCGTCGCCGACAACATCGGATACGGCCTCCGCGTAAAAGGCATCCCGAAGGCCGAGAGGGTCGAGCGCGTGGACCGGGCGTTGAGCATGGTCAGGCTGGCCGGCCTCGACAAGCGAAAGCCAAACCAGCTGTCCGGCGGCCAGCGGCAGAGGGTCGCGCTCGCCCGTGCCGTCGTCAACGAGCCCGAGGTCCTCCTGCTGGACGAGCCGCTCGGAGCCCTCGACCTGAAGTTGCGACAGGAGATGCAGCTCGAGCTCAAACGGATCCAGAAGAAGGTGGGCATCACCTTCGTCTACGTGACGCACGACCAGGAGGAGGCGCTCACCATGAGCGACCGGATGGCGGTGATGGCGGACGGCAAGATCGAGCAGGTCGGGCCCCCGGTCGAGGTGTACGAAAGGCCCGCGACCAAGTTCGTGGCAGGTTTCATCGGGATCTCGAACGTGCTGGAGAGGGATGGGGTCCGGTTTGTGGTGCGCCCGGAGACCGGAGAAGCTGCGCATGCTCGAAGAGGGCGAGGAGGCGCCGCGAGAGACGAGCGTCGAGCCCGGAACCGTGGAACAGGTCGTCTACGTCGGCATGTCCACCCGCTGACCGCGGTGAGTAGCTCGTCGCAGCGCGCCAGAATATGGACGCGCCTGGCCAGGCGCTGCGCTATTAGGGACGCCGCGTCCGGCTCGCGTGGGTGCCCGGCCACACGTACGTTCTCGATCACCAGCGCGCCCGGGGCGAATCGGCCGCGGGCGGATACGACTCCAGGGAGATGTAAGGAAGCATGAAGCGAACAGAAGCCGGGTCGGGAGTTTGGTTCCGACTCGCCACCGTGGCCGTGGCTGGGGTCATGACGCTGGCCGCTTGCGGCTCAAACGGTGGCCCCCCAGGCTCGACCCTGCAAGCACCGCCGACGGCCGGCATAGCGCCGCAGACGACGATCGGGCCAGGCGAGGGCAAGCTCAACCTGATCGCCTGGGATGGCTACACGGATACGTCGTGGGTGACGCCATTCACCAAGGCGACAGGGTGCAAGGTCAACGCGATGTACGCCGACTCCTCGGATCAGATGGTCGCCCTCATGGCCGCCGGCGGCGGAGGCAAGTGGGACATGGTCTCCGCTAGAGGTGATGCCGCCCTAGGCCTCATCTACCGCGGGGACGTCCGCCCCATGAACCCGGATCTGATCCCCGACTTCGGCGACTTTCAGACCTACTTCAAGACGCCGCCTTACAACACCATCGGTGGCATCCACTACGGAATCTCGCTCCAGTGGAGCCCCAACGTCCTCCTATACAACACCAAGAAGTTCCCGATCAAGCCGACCAGCTGGAGCGTCACCTACGACCCCGCCAACAAGGGCTTGATAACGGTGCCGGACAACCCGATGCAGATCGCAGACGCCGCCCTTTACCTGATGAGCACCCAGCCCAACCTCGCCATCAAGGACCCATACGAGCTGACCCAGAAGCAGTTTGACGCTTCGGTCGCGCTGCTGACGCAGCAGCGGCCGCTGGTCAAGAAGTACTGGGCCCTCGTCGGTGATGAGATCCACCTCTTCCAGAGCGGCAACGTGTTCGTGGGCGCCGCGTGGCCCTACCAGACCATCTACCTACAGGCCGCCAATGCGTCGGTCGCCGACACCATCCCGACAGAGGGCGCGACCGGATGGGGCGACACCTGGATGCTCGCGACCAACGCGCCGCACCCCAACTGCGCATACCTGTGGACCAAGTGGGTGAGCACGCCCCAGGTGCAGGCCGAGCAGGCCGTGTCCTTTGGCGAGACACCTGTCAACACCAAGGCCTGCGCCGCGATGGAAGTGCTCTCGCCAGGCTCCTGCGCCCAGTATCACGCTGACGCCGTGGGCAGCTACTTCGACACCATCAAGTTCTGGAAG
>DAITAT010000054.1:0-11937 GCA_036824145.1 Candidatus Dormiibacterota bacterium | reverse complement strand
ATGCCGCCGGTGGCGCCCCAGATGATGGCGTCGTCGATCTTGTAGTAAGGGAGAGGAAAGGGGACGTTGAAGCCTGGGACCTTGCCGCGGTGCCGATTGCGCTTGTCGCGCAGCCTCGCGACCGGGATTTCCATGACCTCCTCAACTTCGAAGGGCTGCGCCGTGAAGACCGGCTCTGGGTCGACGAGGAAGCCGCAGAAGGGGCTTACCACGAAGTTGCTGACGAAGGTGTCGAAGGGCTTCAGCGGGCCGATCATCAGCACCCGGTCGGGGTCGATACCCAGCTCCTCTTGCGCCTCGCGGAGCGCGGTGGCCATCAGGTCGTTGTCCTTCTCCTCTCCCGAGCCGCCGGGGAAGGCGACCTGGCCCTTGTGGGTCGGCACCTTCTCGGTGCGCTTGAAAAACACCACGTACAGTTCGCCGTGGCGCTCGTAAAAGAGGACCAGCACGCCGGCGGCCCGCCGCCTGGACGGAGCCTTGACCGCGGGGTAGTCCTTCTGGCGGCGGCCGAGAATCTCGGCGAGGGCCTGCAGCAGCGGCGGCAGCGGCTGACCCTCGGGCTCCATCGGGTTGGCCGCAAGGTCCATCCCCGAACGATAATCCTTGGCAATGCAGACCTACGTCGAGGCTGAGCTCACCACCGCGGAGCGCACCGTCCTGGGTCGCCACTTCACCTCGATCGACGGACCAGTCGCGGTGCTCACCAATTTGCCCGACGCGACTCGCGCCGCCCTCTTCGCCCGCTACAGCCGAACCGCCAAGCCGCTGAAGCGTGTCTTCCTCGACGAGTTCTACCAACCCCAGGAAGGCGCCACCGTGGCTGGCGATGTCGGCATCGCCAAGGCGTCCGACCTCTTCAGCCGCGTCCTCTCCGACTATGGCGACGACTCGGTGGCCCAGCTGGCCGGCGTGCACGTCAGCTGCGAACAGGTCTCCAACCTCCTGACCAAGGTGCTCGAGCGCGGTCGCCTGATGGGCTACCTCGAGCAATCGACCCGATACGTCTTCTACGGCGACAAGCCGGGCGGCCGCTATCGCTACTACCGGGATCCGAAGCTTCTCGAGGGTCCCCACGCCGCGCTCTACGTCGACGCCCTGGACGGGCTTTTTGATGCCTACTGCGAGGTCTTCGAGGCGGTCAAGGCGTCGCTCCAGGGACCCCTCCCGGCCGACGACGCCGCCGGCCGCCGCGCCGCCCGGGCCGCCGCCCTTGACGTCGCCCGCGGCCTGCTCCCGGCCGCCACGGTCTCCAATGTCGGCATCTTCGCCAGCCCCCAGGCCTATGAGCAGCTGATCCTGCGGATGCGTTCCCACGAGCTCCCTGAGGCGCGCGCCTACGCCGAGTTGCTGCTGGCCGAGTTGGTAAAGGTCATCCCCGATTTCCTTACCCGCCTCCAGCGGCCCGAGCGTGGGGGGGTCTGGGTGGAGTACCGACGCGAGCGCAACCAGGCCCTCGAGGCGGCGGCGCGCGAGCTGCAACTTGACGGCGCCCGCGCGGCGGAGCGGCCGGCTGCTACTACGCGTCTGCTCCGCTGGAGCCAGACCGCCGAGGAAGAGATCGTCGCCAACGCCCTCTACCCGCACAGCCGCGTCCCGCTGGACCAGCTCCTGGCCACGGTTCGCGATCTACGGGCGCCTGAGCGCGAGCGGCTCTTTGCCGCCTCGGTCGGCGACCGGCGCAACCGGCGCCATCACCCCGGTCGGGAGTGGGAGGCGGCCGAGTACGAATTCGAGGTGGTCTCCGACTATGGCGCCTTCCGCGACCTGCAGCGCCACCGTCTGCTGACGATCGAATGGCAGCGGCTGGGGGTCGACCTCGGCTACGACATCCCTGCCGAGGCCGTCGAGTCGGGCTGCGCCGCCACCTGGCGCGAGGCGGTCGAGCGCGCCGAAGCAGCCTACGAGGCGATCGCCGTCGATTCGCCGGAGCAGGCGGCGTACGTGGTGACCATGGGTCACCGACTTCGCTACCTGATGCGCATGAACGCGCGCGAGGCCATGCACCTGATCGAGCTCAGGAGCTCACCGCAGGGCCATCCCAGCTACCGCCGGGTGGCCCAGGAGATGCACACCCTGATTCGCGACGTCGCCGGCCACCGCCTCGTCGCGGACGCCATGAGCTTCGTCAACCAGGATGACGTCCACCTCGGACGCCTCGAGGCGGAGCGAGGGAGCGAGACCACGGCGGGGTCGTAAACTCACGTGCCCATGCCTGAAGTGCAGATTTTCAACACTCTCGGCCGCCACAAGCAGGCCTTTGAGCCTCGGGTTCCAGGGAAGGTTTCGATGTACACCTGCGGACCAACGGTCTACAAATACGCCCACGTCGGCAACATGCGCACCTACCTGATGTCGGATTTCTGGGTTCGGGCGCTGCAGTACCTCGGCTTCGACGTCACCCAGGTGGAGAACATCACCGACGTCGGACACCTGGTGGGGGACACCCAGGACCAGGGCGAGGACAAGATCCTGGTGTCGGCCCAGGAGGAGGGCAAGAGCCCCGAGGAGATTGCCGCCTTCTACACCGCCGCCTTCATGGAGGACTGCGAGCTGCTGCGGATCCGCCCTGCTGCCGCCTACCCCAGGGCGACCGAGTTCATCGAAGAAATGATCGAGCTGATTCGCAAGCTGGAGAAGCTCGGGCTCACCTACGAGGTCGATGGCAACGTCTTCTACGACGTACAGAAGCGCGGCGATTACCCCAAGTTGTCCAATAACACTCTCGACCAACTGCAGGCCGGCTACCGCATCGACCCCGATCCCAACAAGCGGCACCCGGCCGACTTCCTGCTCTGGAAGGCCGGTGGCGAGCGCCGCCTGCAGATCTGGGACTCGCCCTGGGGCAGGGGCTTCCCGGGCTGGCACCTGGAGTGCTCGGCGATGTCGTTGAAGTACTTCCCCGATGGCTTCGACATCCACACCGGCGGTGTCGACCTCGTCTTTCCGCACCACGAGGATGAGATCGCCCAGTCGGAGCCGGTGGCCGGCGGCCAGGTGGTCAACTACTGGATCCACGGGGAATTCCTTGAGATGTCGGGCCAGAAGATGGCCAAGTCGACCGGCAACATCATCCGGGTCGTCGACCTGGTGGAGGCCGGTCACGATCCGTTAGCCTTTCGCTTCCTCTGCCTCAGCGCCAAGTACCGCGCCAAGCTGAGCTTCTCGATGGACGTGCTCGAGGGCGCGGAGCGCGGCCTCAACTCGATCCGCCAGCGCGCCTCCAGGCTGGCGGCGGCGGTGGTTGTGGCGTCCCCGGGAGGGCTTGACTTGCAGCGCAGGTTTGACGAAGCGCTAGCCGACGACCTCGACCTGCCAATCGTGTCGGCTCTGCTCCAGGAGGTGCTGCGGGCGGAGATCCCCGATGGCGAGAAGCGCGGCCTGCTCGAGGACTGGGACCGCGTCCTGGCGCTCGACCTGACCCGCGCCCCGGTTGAGACCGACGCCGAGGCGCCTGCCGAGGCACGCGCGCTGGCGGCGGAGCGTGATGCCGCTCGAGAAGCCAAGAACTGGGCCTCGGCTGACGCCCTCCGCGCCCAGTTGGAAGAGCTGGGGTGGCAGGTCGAGGACAGCGCCGGCGGCACCCGGCTGCGGCCCCGTCGAGCATCGGAAGAGCCGACGCAGGTAACTTGAGGCCCGTGGGGGACACGCTGACTCGCGCCCAGCGCCAGACCCTGGAGGCGCTCGCGACCACGCTCCTACCGTCGGGCGTTAGCGAGGCGCCCGGAGCCGCCGATGTCCAATTGACGGATCGGCTGATGAGGCAGCTGGACGGGTACGATCGCGCCACCCGCGGCCTGGTCAAGGCCATGATCAGCGGCTTCGACCTGATGGGACTGCTCTCGAAGCAGCTCCGGCCCTTCCACCGCATGAGCCAGGAGCAGCGCAACGCCTTCCTGGAGAGCCTGGAGACGGGCGGGATCGCCATCCGCCGCGACCTCACCGTGGGCCTCAAGGCTCTCATCAGCCTGGCCTATTTCTCGACTCCCGAAGTCGAGAAGACGATCAAGTACGACGGTCTCCCGCTGGTGCCGGTGACCCACGAGAAGGCCAGCCAGCAGCTCCCCGTGATGCGCTACCCGGACGTCGTCGACGGTGCCCGCGACGACGCCGACGTGGTGATCGTGGGGACCGGCGCCGGTGGCGCGGTGGCCGCCTACGAGCTGGCTTCCGCGGGGCTGTCCGTGATCATGGTCGAAGAGGGCGGGCCCTTCAGCCGCGACGACTTCGCCAACCGCCCCGTCCTGGAGCGTCTCGACCGCGCCTACCGCGACCACGGGCTCACCTTCACCACCGGCAACGTCACGATCTCACTGCCGATGGGCAAGGCGGTGGGCGGCACCACCGTCGTCAACTCGGGGACCTGCTTCCGGGCCCCCGAATGGATCCTGGCCAACTGGGGCCGCGCGCACGGCGTCATGGACACCGGCCCCGAGACAATGGATCCCTATTTCGCCCAGGCGGAGGAGATCCTCAACGTCACCCCCGTCCCTGACGAGGTGCTGGGGAAGAACGGCGAGACCCTCAAGCGGGGGGCCGAGGCCCTGGGCTGGAGTAGCGGCCCGATCCCGCGCAATATCCGCGGCTGCCACGGCTCCGGCGAGTGTGCATTCGGCTGCCCCCGCGACGCCAAGCAGTCGATGCAGCTCAGCTACCTGCCGATGGCGATCAACGCCGGGGCGCGGATCTTCGCCCAATGCCGGGTGCGTCGGGTCCGCCACGACGGGATTCGAGCCACCGGCGTCGAGGTGGCGATCCTCGACCCCGAGACCGGCGGCGAGCGCGGCACGCTTGAGATCCGGGCCCGCACCGTAGTGGTGGCGGCGGGGGCGGTGTTCACCCCGATCCTGCTGCAGCAGAGCGGGCTCGGCGGCATCAGCCGGCAGCTCGGGCGCAACCTGCGCATCCACCCGGGCGCCGGGGCGATGGCGATGTTCGATGACGAGCTGCGCGCCTGGCGCGGGACGATGCAGTCCTACCACGTCGACGAGCGGCTGGAGAGCGACGGCATCATCCTCGAAGCCACCATGCCGCCACCGGGGATCTCGTACAGCGCCGGCGCGCTGCCATTCTTTGGCGAGCGGCTGGTCCAGCACGTCGTCGACTACCCGCGGATGGCATCGGTTGGGATGATGGTCAGCGACCACGCGTCGGGCCGCGTCTTTCGCCGCCCCGGCGGCAAACCGCTGATGTTCTACAACATGGGCAAAGATGAGACCCGCCGGATGGCCGAGGCCGTCAAGATGGCCGGCGAAGTCTACTTCGCGGCCGGCGCAAAGGAGTTCTATCCGATCCTCCACGGCCACCCGGTGATGCGCTCGGTCGAGGAGGTTCGGCGGATCAAATCCGACAAGGTCAAGCCGAGCGACTTCAAGCTGTCGGCATACCACCCGATGGGCACCGCCCGGATGGGTGAGGACCCGCGGCGCGCGGTCGTCGACAGCAACGGCCGCAGCTTCGCCTGCGAGGACCTCTACGTCTGCGACGCCAGCCTCTTCCCTTCGTCGACGGCGGTGAACCCGCAACTGACCCTGATGGCGACGGCCCATCGCATTGGCCGTCGCCTGGCCGAGAAGCTGACCGGCGGAGCCGGGTTGCCTAGGAGCTGACCTCCAGCTTCGCGGGCCGCTCCTGCCGGTACTCGGCCGCCATTTCCGCCATCAACTCGAAGTTCTCGCCGAACTTGGGGTTGTGGCTGGTCTTGCGGGTCCGCTTCACGACCGTCCCAAGGCTCTTCCAATAGACGTCAAAAGCGAAGGCGTCGAAGAGCAGGTCGCGGCTGATCAGGTTGTGGATGACCATCGCGCCGATCTCCTCGAAGAAATGCGCCAGCCCGGTCGCCTGGGCCTCGGTCACCCTGCCTTTCTGGAGGGCGTTGAACGCCGTCGCCAGCGGCTCCTCGTGGACGATTGACATCACGCCCAGGAGGAGGTGGGCGTCGGTCGCTTCAGGACGATGCAGCGGCTGCATCAGGCCGTGGCTGACCGCCCGCTGACTAACTGTTTTTCCGGCCATCTGGTTGCCTCCTATTCGTAGATCAACGCCCCCTGGCTACAACAGTAGCGCGGCTGTGTCCCTGCGGGTGAGGTCGGGCGCCGCTGGGTCGAGGTGCCGCCGGGCGTTTCTTGGCCGGCGTAGGGGCGGCCTGGCTGGCTCGAGCGACGTCGAGAAGCTCGGCAAACGACGCCTCCATGCATTGGCCAAGTCGGGGCAGGTCGGGGAAAGCGGAGCGGTCGGCGATATAGCCGAAGTTGATCGCGCCCAGGTAGCTGAAGATCGCGGTGGCGACCTGCATCCCCTCGTAGAGGAAGGCGATCGGCATCGCTTGTACCAGCCGGCAGCCCAGCGTATACAGCGGCCACTGAGGGCCGGGCACGTTGGTGACGATGGTGTTGTAGTTCATTGATCGAAGCGAGGCACGGGCCACCATTCCGTGCAGGGTGGCCGGGGCGAACCCCGCCAGCTTGAGGAGGATGTCGGCGCCAAGCGCCTGCTTGCTCTTCTTGAGCTTGTCGATGTTGGCCTTGGCCTTGCGCATCCGGGCCGCCGGGAAGGGCTCATCGACTGGCAGCGGCACGAGCATCAGGGCCAGCACGTTGCCGAGCGCGGTCTTCTGCTTCTCGTCGCGCAGCGAGACCGGGACCAGCGCCTTCAGCTTGAGGTGGTCGACGTCCTCGTCATGGATTTCGAGGTACTTGCGGAAGCCGCCTGAGACGATGCCCAGGACGACGTCGTTGATGGTGGCGCCGAAGGCGGTCTTGATCTCCTTGAACTCGTCCAGTTCGAAGCTGCTGTACCAGTAAGCGCGGCTGGGCCCGGTGGGCCCGTTGAGCGGTCCCTCCGGAGGTGTCAGTTCGCGGACCGTGACGGCCAGGGCGCCCGCGCCCTCGGAGAGGGCGGAGGCGAGCCGGCCCGGGTTGCTGACCGCGTGGACGGCCGTCCGGACGATGCCGGCGGGAGCCGCAGCTCGCTCGCGCAGGCTCTGCATCAGCAGCCCCAGGGTGCCAGGATCGTTCCTGGCGCTCTTCCACTTGGACTTCTCTGCTGGCGGGACGTAATCGTCGGTGGTGTCCATCAGCACGGTCGCCAGCTCCAACGCCCCGAGGCCGTCGACGAGCGCGTGGTGGGTCTTGGTCAGCAGGCCCCACTTGTCGCCCTCGATGTTCTCGATGTAGTAGAGCTCCCATAGTGGATGCCGACGATCCAGCTGCCGCGAGAAGACCCGCTCGATGTGGTCGCACAGCTGTTTCTTGGTGCCTTTGCCTGGGATCGCCGCGCGCTTGACATGGAAGTTGATGTCGAACTTGTCGTCGTCGACCCACACCGGCGTGTCGACGTTGAGGGGCAGGAATGCAACCTTCTGCCGGTAACGTGGCATCAGGTCGAGCCGCGGTTCGATGTGCCTCACCAGCGCCTGGTAACGCTCGTCGTGGCTCTTCCAGGGACCGGGCTCAAAGATGGCGATACCACCGATGTGCATATGGGTGTTGCGGGTCTCGAGGTGGAGGAACGACGAATCCAGCGAGCTGAGTCTTTGAGCGGGCACTGATATCTCCTTCCAGCGGATCCTTGTCAGTCTGTGGCTTGCGCGGCCCTCTCCTCGCGGCGATGGCCGCCGGCGAGCTCGGCCAGCTTGGCGGGATCGATCTGGTCGCCGGTCACGACCGCGACGCGGCAGGGCGTGACGGCCCGGAGGGTGGCGGTGCGTGACCCGCCCTCGACCAGCGCCCGCTCGCCCAGGACCGCGCCGGGACCGAGGTCGACCAGCTTTTCACCGCCGACCTCCACGCCCAGCACTCCGTCAAGGAGCAGGAACAGCTCGTGGCCGTGGTCGCCCTGCTCCACCAGCGTCTTGCCCTTGTCCACTTTTGAGATCTTGGGCGAGGCGCCGCCCTTCATGATGTGCTGCGAGAGTTCTCGCTCCAGCGCGGTCTCCACCTCGGTGACCAGCGCCGGCGAGTCCTCGTCGCCCCAGGGGCTGTGGCCGCCGAAGGCCTTGGTGTACCAGCTCTTGAAGTCGATCACCCCGGTCTTCTTTGCCAGCTTGCCGTCGGCGTCGTAGATCCAGTGGCGCGGGAACGGACTGGCGCCGACGACGTCGTGCTCGACCCGGCCGTCGGCGTGGATGGTGAGCCCCAGGGTGGTCCAGGCCAGCGGCGCGGAGATCTGTATGAAGGGGGGGTATTTCACGCGCCGCGGCATCGGCAACCCGGTCCTCCCGCCGGAGGTCTGTACGAAACGGGCCGACGTCTCGCTGATTTCCGGCTCAGGCTGCCGGTCGGGCAGGCTGACGGCGGCGACAGTTGTCTTGCCGACCCCGAACGACACGGTGGTGGAGCCGATGTGTCCCTTGCCGGAATAGCCGGCTTCGACAACATGCCCGTCGACTACCTCGATCCAGGCGCGCAGCTCGTTGGCGAAACGGAACCGGTCAGCGAGGCGCAGCGCCTCGAGGTCCTCGATTACGTCGGGGGGCGCCTCGTCGTAGTGGGCCACGCCCATCTCGAAGGGCATCTTGGTCATGCCCTTGATCGCCTCCGAGGGGATCCAGGATATCGACGTGACTGACGACTCAACTCGCATGATTCCTAACCTCCCATGTAACCGTTCTTGGCAGCCTCCACGGTAGCCCTCAGGGCCGGGCGGCGTCGATGATACAGCCCTGCCGACGGTGGGGGATGGTGGCCCCCGACTCGCCACGGATGCTTACCCCGACCCGCCAAGGATGCTTACCCCCTTGCCGTCCCGCGCCGAGTAAGGCCAAATAGAGCCCATGCCTGAGGGGAGAATCTCGGTCTTCTTGGCGGACGACAACCTGATCGTGCGCGAAGGCGTCAGGGCGCTGCTGTCGATGGCCGACGATATCGAGGTCATCGGCGTGGCCGCGGACTACGACGAGCTGGTCGCGGGCGCCAGCGCTGCCAACCCGCAGGTGGTGGTCACCGATATCCGGATGCCTCCCAATTTCAGCAACGAGGGCATCGCAGCCGCGGGCGAGGTCAAGAAGCTTCACCCCGGGACCGGCGTTGTCATCCTCTCCCAGTTCGACGATCCAGAGTACGCGGTGGCCCTGCTCGCCGACGGAGCCGCGGGCTGCGCCTACCTGCTGAAGGACCGGGTCGCGGAAGGGGACCAGCTGGTGCGTGCGGTCCGTGAGGTCACCACCGGGGGCTCGGTCCTGGACCCCCGGATCGTCGAGGCGATGATGAAGCCGGTCACGCCGACAGGGGGCCTTTCCGCCGCCGAGGAGGCGCTGCTGCGGATGGTGGCCGAAGGTCGGACCATCAAGGCCATCGCCGCGGCCCAGAAGACGACCGCGAGCGCGGTCTCCGAAGCTGTCGACCGGCTGTTCTTGAAGCTGGCCGAGGAGGCCAGCGCCGGGACCAAGGGCTCCCTCGATCGGTTGAAGTCGCTTCACCGGGCGATCGTCGACGGCAAGGAGCAAGGCGAGTCGCTGAGCCGCCTGCTCCCCGGCGGCATCGCCGAGAAGGTCCGCCAGGCAGGTAAGCGAATCGGCGAGACCGAACGGCTCATCGTAACGGTGCTGATGTCCGACATCAGGGGCTACTCGGCGATCGCTGAGGGGGCAGACCCCAGCGTCCTGGCGAACCAGATCGGTGAGCACCGAGCCGCCATGAACCACGCCATCCTCGCCGATGGCGGCACCATCATGCAGTTCGTCGGCGATGCCGTGATGGCGGTCTACGGGGCGCCGATCCCCCAGGATGACCACGCCGACCGGGCGGTGGGCGGCGCCACCAAGATGCACGCCGCCCAGGACCAGCTCAACCTTCGCTGGAGGGACGAGGGCCTGCCGGAGTTTGGGCTTGGCATCGGCGTCTCGACCGGCGAGGTGGCGGCGGCTCTGCTCGGCTCCGAGGAGCGGCTCGAGTACTCGGTCGTCGGCGACAGCGTCAACCTCGCCCAGCGGATCCAGGGCTGGGCGGCGGCGGGCGAGATCGTCCTCAGCGAGCCGACGTACGCCGCGCTCAAGAGCGCGGTCGAAGCCGAGGAACTGCCCCGGCAGCAGGTCAAGGGCAGGGTTTCCGAGGTCGGCGGCTACCGGATCGCGGCTGTCAACGCCGCCCCCGTCTGAAGTCCCGGGCGCCGGGGTCGAGCCTCAGGCCTTGCCCAGGTACATCAGCGCCGCTTTGACGCGGCGGTGGATCTCCTTCTCCTCGGAGAGCTGAAGCTTGGAGAAGATCGCGTTGATGTGCTTCTCGACGGCGCGCTCGGTGAGGAAGAGCGCCGCCGCGAGGGCGGCGTTGTTCTTACCCTGGGCCAGCTGCTCGAGGACCTCTTTTTCCCGTGGCGTCAGGCTGGCCAGCGGTGAGTCCTGGGCCGCGGTGCGGGCCGCCACCAGGGCTTCGATGACCTTGGGGTCGATGACCGATCCACCTGCGGCCACCTCCTTGATCGCGTCGACCAGCTGCTGGACGTCGCTGACGCGCTCCTTGAGCAGGTAGGCGCGCCCGGCGGCGCCGTTCTCCAACAGGGCCAGGGCGTACTCGGACTCGACGAACTGGCTGAGGACGACGACGCCGGTGGCGGGATGGCTGTGGCGCAGTTTCTCCGCCACCTGCAGCCCCTCGTCGGTCCCCGTCGGCGGCATCCGGATGTCAGTGAGGACGACGTCTGGTCTCTGCTCTTCGACGGCGTTGAGCAGCCCTTCCATGTCCTCGCAGACGCCCACCAGCTCCAGGTCGGGGAGGGATTCGATGAGCTGCCTTACCCCCTCCCGGACCAGGTAGTTATCCTCCGCGATGACCACCCGTATCGGCACGCCCCAAGGATATGGGACGCATAGGGGTTGAGATCGGGCCTGGCATCACCGTAAGGGGTGGTGTTAGCACCATGTCCCGAATCACGGTCCCTCTGTATCCTGAGAGTGGAGATATGGCTGTGAAAGTCTTGATAGTCGATGACCAAGCCCCCTTTCGGATGGCCGCGCGAGCCGTGGTCGAGGCCACCGACGACTTCGAGGTCGTGGGCGAGGCCGAGACCGGCGAGGACTCGGTCAAGATGGCCCACGAGCTCAAGCCCGACCTGGTCCTGATGGATGTGAACCTGCCCGGGATCAACGGCCTTGACGCCACCCGGCAGATCCTCCAGGACCTGACCCCGGTGGTGGTGCTGCTGCTCTCAACCTACGAGTACGACGAGTACGCTCCCCGCGCCGCCGAGTGTGGCGCCGCCGCCTATATCCCCAAGTCCGAGTTCATGCCCGACCGCCTGGTCGAGGCCTGGACCGAGGCCACCGCCAAGACCGCATAGCCCGCCAGCCCCAACGCAGGTTGGCTATCGGACGGTCAGGGTTCCCTTCATGCCGATGCCGGCGTGCCCAGGGATGGCGCAGTAGAACGTGTATGTCCCCGGAGCGGCGGTGAAGGTGATCCTGCGGTGGCCCTTGACCGGGATCCTCACGTCCACGCCGAGCTCATTGATGGTGACGGTGTGCCAGAAGAGATCGTTATTGGTCGCGTAGATCGCGACCTGCCCGGCAGAAATGCTCAGAGTCGTGGTTGAGAACTTGGCGCTGTGGGCGCTGAGCTTGAGATCGCCACCCAGCGCCTGCTGCGACCCTCCGGAGGCCCCGGTTATTGTGACTCCGACGACCGCCGCGCACAGGACAACGGCCCAGATGACGACGCGTGCCGGGCCCTTCGTGGTCGCTCCGGGAGCGGCGCCTCGAATCAGGTAGGCCGTAGTGGCAACGAGACCAGTTGCCGACGTGACGGCCAACGCCAGGGGCAAGGCCACGGCGCCGAGGCTCTCGTGGGTTGTCAGGTTTGCGATGGTCGCGGTGGTCATGAAAAACAGGACGTCCAGGAAGACCAGCGACCGGATCAGCACTGGGACGCGGCCCGACCGCCAGAGGAACCACCCCGTCGTCGCTGCCACCACCACACCGAAGGCCAGGGTCTCCGAGTCGCCGAGCGA
>DAITAT010000096.1:0-2529 GCA_036824145.1 Candidatus Dormiibacterota bacterium | reverse complement strand
GGCTAGCTAACCAACCGGCGTTGCCGAAGGGGCGGATCTGGGCGACCCGGATGGTGTCGCTTGGACCCGAGGGAAGCCGTCCGGCGCGCCGCTGACTGCGGTGACCAGCTCCACACTGAGCGTCGACTGGTTGGCTCCGTTGCTGCTGTCGCTCAGGCCGGCGTTGAGCACCTCCTGGCGGGCGTAGCTGTAGCACGACAGGTTGCCGCTGCCATCGTCGTGCACGGTCCATCCCAAGTACTCGAGTTGGGCCACGTAGACGTCGCGCAGAGCCAAGGTGGAGAGAGGGCAGTCACCGGTCACCTGGAAGTGCTTCTCGCCCTTGCCGAGGTCGAGGAGCACGATGGTGCCGGACCTGAAGTTGTCGCAGAGCGCCAGCTCATGGGGCAGGTCTTTGATCGTGGGCGTGCTGACGCTGGTATTGGGATGCTTGATAAAGAGCAGCGAAACCAGGCCGACCGCAATCAGAAAAATGGCCACCAGCAGGACTGCGCCGATGACCAGGAACATCATCGCCCGACGGCCGCCGTGGTTCGGCGCCGGCTGCGGCGACTGCACCTAGACGCTGCGCCCGAGCGGTCCCGCGATCAGCCTGAGGCGCTCCATCATCTCGCCGAAATGTCGCGGCGTCAGCGACTGGGAGCCGTCGCTGAGGGCATGGTCGGGGTGGGGGTGCACCTCCACCATCAGGCCGGCGGCGTCCGCGGCCAGCGCGGCCAGCGCCATCGGCGTCACCAGGGACCACTTGCCGGTCCCGTGGCTGGGATCTATGACAACGGGTAGATGGCTCAGCTCCTTGACCAGCGGTGCCGCCGAGAGGTCGAGCGTGTTGCGCGTGTACGTCTCGAAGGTCCGGATGCCGCGCTCGCACAGGACAACCTGGCTGTTGCCCTGGCCGAGGATGTACTCGGCCGACAGCAGCCACTCCTCGATGGTGCTGCTGAGGCCCCGCTTCAGCAGGATCGGGCGCATCGTCCGCCCGGCCGCCTCCAGCAGCCCGTAGTTCTGCATGTTTCGAGCGCCGATTTGGAGCATGTCGGCGTACTGGCTGACGAGCTCCACGTCCTCGATGTTCATTACCTCGGTGACCACCGGTAGGCCAAAGCGATCGCGAGCGGCGGCGAGGATCTTGAGGCCCTCCTGGCCAAGGCCACGGAACGAGTACGGCGACGTCCGCGGTTTGAAGGCGCCGCCGCGGAGGATGTGGCCGCCGGCCTTGGCCACCGCCTCGGCGCTTTCCATCAGCTGTGCCTCGCTCTCCACCGAACAGGGTCCGGCCATCACCGCGAAGTTGTCGGTGCCGATCGTCACCGCGCCGACCGCGACCACCGTGGGTTCCGGGTGGAACTCCCGGCCGACGAGCTTGAAGGGCTTGCTCACCGGTACCGCGTCGACCACCCCGGGCATTGAGATGATGGCGTCGCGGAGGCTGATGGGGTTGGAGCCCAGAACGCCGATGGCGACGCGGTCCTCGCCCGGCAGCTTGACTGGCCGGAAGCCGCGCTCCTCGACGGCGGCACAGACCGCGTCCACCTCCTCGGCGGGCGCCTGTGCTCGCATCAGGATCAGCACCCTACTTGGTCAGCACCAGGCCGACGCGCCCTTGCCCCATCTTCGGCGTCTGGGCATCGATGGCTCCCCAGAGGACCGACCAGTTGTAGAACCAATTCTTCCCCTCTTTGACGCCGCCATCGTTGGCGACCACGCCCTCGGCGTTGTAGCCCTTGATCAAGACCTCGTGGTAGACCGTATAAGGGCCGTAGTGGGGATTCTGGAGCGAGTGGGTCATGACCGGGACGATCACCGGGTGGCCGCTGGCGATCTGGGCCGTGATGCTCTCCTGGGTGGCGGGCACGACTTCGTAGTGATAGCCGTAGTAGGCCTGGGCCAGCTGCCCGGTCTTGTCGATGGTGAGGTCCTTCTCGGCACCCCAGTTGGTCACCTGCCACTGCTGCATGGCGCGGAGGGCCGGGCCGACCTCCGCCACCGGGAGGTCGGTGCGCGAATCGCCGGCGAGGAATTGGTGGTACATCAGCACAGCGTCCTCCTCGCAGGCGTTTTCGAAGATCTTCCAGTTGTTACCCGGCGCCTGGACGCTATAGGGGACGGGCAGGACGGCCGCCGCCGGCGCCGTGTCCGTGCCGGCGTTGTTGGCCTGGGCGACGGCCCCAGTGGCGTCGGTGGTGGCGGCGGGATTGGCGATCGTCTTCAGCCCGCCCAGCTGTCCCGCCGTCAGGGCGTGGGAACTCGAGGTCATGCGCAGCCGGAAGGCGTGCCAGAGCGACCGCCCTTCGGTCAAACCGAATACGAGCAGCAGGGCTACCCCGACCCCGACCGCGATGAGCACCGGCCAGCGCCCTTTGCGCCGACTCATGCCCCGGCCGAATCCGGCGTAGCTGTAGTCCACGATGACCCGCCGAGCCATCCGTATATCCTACGGACAGGCGCGGAAGTGGCGGAATGGTATACGCGTCGGTCTCAAAAACCGATGCTCGCAAGGGCATGAGGGTTCGACTCCCTCCTTCCGCA
>DAITAT010000095.1:0-2534 GCA_036824145.1 Candidatus Dormiibacterota bacterium | reverse complement strand
TCCTCCCGGCTGGTAGTGTCGCCGGATGAGGATCATCCACCACACCCCCCACCTCATCCAGCTGACTCGCTTCGCGGCCCTCTTCCCGATGAACTGCTACCTGGTTGTCGAAGGGGACGGCTTGACGCTTGTCGACAGCACCATGTCATCGCCGGCTGGCGACGTCGCGGCGATTGTCGAGGAGCTCGGAGTGGAGCTGCGCCGGGTGGCCTTGACCCACGCCCACGCCGACCACGTCGGCGGAGTCGCCGGACTGCTGGAGCACTTCCCGCGGATCGAGGTCTCGCTCGGAAAGCGAGACGCGCCGATTCTTGCAGGTCAGAGGGCGACGCTGCCGGGCGAGCCGGGGGCCCCCGTGAAGGGCTATTTCGTCAAGGTCGACTGGGAGCCGGGTCGGCTACTGGGCCCGGGCGACCGGGTCGGTTCCCTGGAGGTGGTGCCGGCGCCCGGCCACACCCCCGGGCACGTGGCGTTCCTCGACATCCGTGATCGCAGTCTGATCGCCGGCGACGCCTTCCAGACCCGGGCCGGGATCGCCGTGTCTGGTGTGCTGCGCCCACTCTTCCCGTTCCCCGCCATGGCCACCTGGCACAAGCCGACGGCGCTGGCCACGGCGGAGGCGCTGCGGGACCTCCAACCCTCGCGCCTGGCGGTCGGCCACGGCGACACCCTCGAGGCGCCTGGCGAGGCGATGGGGCGCGCCATCGAGGCGGCTCGGAGGGCTTTCGGCTGAGCTGAGACACGGTCGAGCGTTACCGTCTAGGGCATGCTGGGAGTTGTCCTACCCCTGATCTCCAGCGCCTGCTGGGGTGGCTCCGACTTCCTTGGAGGCATGCTCTCCCGGCGGCTTCCCGTGCTCACGGTCGTGATCAGCAGTCAGCTGGTGGGCGCAGCCACCGTGCTGTTGGTCGCCTTGGCACTGCGAGAACCGCTGCCGGTCGATCTATGGCTGCCGATCGTCGGAGGGGCGTTGGGAGCGGTGGGGCTCGTCCTCTTCTACAGCGGTCTCGCCATCGGCACGATGTCGATCGTGGCGCCGATCGCCGCCTGTGGCGCCGTCGTCCCCGTGATGTACTCGATCGCGGCCGGCCAGGTGCCGCGTCCGCTGGTCATGGCCGGGCTGGTGAGCGCCCTGGCGGGCGTGGTGCTGGCTTCGGTCGCCAGCGGGATCGAGGTCGAGAGCTCGCCCAACCGACGACCGCGGATGGCCGTGGCCGCCGCCGTCGGCGCGGCCCTCGGCTTCGGCCTGTTCCTGCTGTTCCTCGGTCGAGCCGGCGCAGCCTCTCCCCAGTCGCAGGTATGGCTGGCTGCCGCGTCCAGGGCCGGCTCGATCCCCCTGGTGGCGGTGATGTTGGTCGTGAACCGCACCGCCCCCCCGTGGCGAAGCCTCTCATTGGGCGACCTCGGCCAGGTGGCGGCCATCGGGATTGGCGACGTCAGTGCGAACACGCTCTTCCTCTTCGCGGCAGGCGCCGGCTCCCTGGCGGTGGCCGCTGTGCTGGGGTCGCTCTACCCGATTGGCACGGTGGTCCTGGCGCGAGTCGTTCTCCGGGAGCGTGTCAGCCCGGTTCAGGCGGCCGGGGCGGCCCTGGCCATGCTCGGGGTGGTGCTGGTCTCGGCCGGCTAAGGCGTGCCGCGAGTTTTGCTCCATCGCCGGAGACTGCCCGTCGCGCCGCTGATCCACAGTCTGGCAAACTCACGGCCAAGCACGGAGACCAGTCCGCATTTTGTACAACAACGCCGGCGAATCCAGGCGCACATCGGCGGCACTTGGCGGATGGTGGAGTCGACGGGTAGGTGTCGAGTACGCTAGCTAGGGCATGACTTCATCTGGCCGTCCGCTTGCGTTGGTGACCGGGGCCTCCGCGGGGATCGGCCTGGCCTACGCCGAGCGGCTGGCCCGCGACGGGTGGAACCTGGTCGTCACCGGCCGCCGGGCCGAGCGACTCGAGGCGCTGGCGAAGCGTCTGCACGCGGACCTCGGCACGGACGTCGAGCCGGTTGCCGCGGACCTGGCAACGTCCGAAGGGCGAGAGGCCGTCAGCGCGCTCTGCCGGGACCGCGAGCTGGAGATGCTGGTCAATAACGCCGGGGTTGCGTACTACAAGCAGTTACTCGACCTTCCCGTGGAGGAGCTTCGCGAGCTGCTCGACGTCAACGTCCTGGCCCTGACAAACCAGGCGCACACCGCGGCTCATGGGATGGTCGAGCGGGGCAAGGGGGCGATCGTCAACTTCGCCTCGATGCTCGGGTTCAGCGACGCGGCGGCGCTTCCGTTCTTCCCCAAGCGGGTTGTCTACGCCTCGACGAAGGCCTACGTCATCATGTTCAGCCGGCTGCTTGCGGCCGAGCTCGAGGGCACCGGCGTCAAGGTGCAAGTCGTCTGCCCTGGAGTGGTGCGGACCGAGTTTCATTCCCGGCAGGACATCGACATGACCAACGTGCCTCGAATGGAGGCGCCCGACGTCGTCCAGGCGAGCCTGGCCGCGTTGGAGCGCGGCGAGGTCGTGTGCATCCCCGGGCTGGAGGACCCG
>DAITAT010000053.1:0-12247 GCA_036824145.1 Candidatus Dormiibacterota bacterium | reverse complement strand
TCGTGGTCGGTCAGGACCTCATGAGCCTCGCCGATGAGAGTCATCAGCCGGCTCCAGTGCTCGCGGCTGAATTCGAGATGGTGGCGATCGGGATGGATCTCCTTGGCCTTGCGCCGGTAGCTCCGGCGGATGCGTTCGACCGATGCCCGAGGCGTGACGCCGAGCAGGAAGTAGTAGTTGACGTCTTGACTGGCGGAGGCGGGCAGGGTCACGGCTCGGAGCAGCCGGTCTTCGAACTTTGCCTGCGCCTGTTCCGCCACGCTGGCGGCTTCATCGGCCGACGCTCCCTGCGCCTGCAGAGTCGCCTCGACCTCGGCGCGGGTCTTGTCGGCGTCGTACAGCTCGACCGCCTCCAGCATCATGTGGTGCTTCTGGGTCAGCGTCAGCGGCTTGGCGCCGCGCGAGAAACGCGAGAAGATGCCGGCCATTCGGGTCAGGCCTGCTCCCGGCGGCAGTCGTCGACGGTGAGGTCGGGACGCATGCGCAGGAAGGTGGGCTGCCGCAGGACCTTCTCCCTGGTCCACTCGTTGTACTTCACGTCGCAGACCAGCTCGGGGCGGACCCAGGTGACGTCCGCCGGCGCCAGGTCCTTCCGCACCAGCGCTTTCGGTGCCTTCACCACCAGCGGCTTCAAACTCTTCATCACCTGGCCCAGCGTCCTGCCGTCGAAGCCGCTTCCGACCTGCCCGGCGTAGCTGAGCTTGACGTCGTCCAGCACCGCCAGCGCCAGCGACCCGAAGTGCTCGCGGCCGCCCTGGGGAGCGGTGAAGCCGACGACGGCGCACGACTGCTGGCGGTTGGCTTTGATCTTGAGCCAGCTGCGGCTGCGCTTGCCCGGCGTGTATGTCGAGCTCAGCTGCTTGGCGACCACCCCCTCCTGTCCCTGCGCCTTGGCGGCCTCGAAGAGGAGGACGCCATCGTTGCCGCCAAAACTGTCGAGCAGCCGCACCGACGGGCCGTCGAGGAGGCGCGCCATCATCAGGCGCCGCCGCTCTCGGAGGGGAACGCCCAGCAGCGAATAGCCGTCGTCGTAGAGCAGGTCGAAAGCGTAGTAGAGGATGGGAATGGTGGGGTGCGGCTCTCGCGCCGACCGTCCGCCCTTCCAGCCGGTGCGCTCCTGCAGCCGGCTGAAGCTGGGCAGGCCGTCCTCGTCCAGCGCCACCACCTCGCCATCGAGCAGGGCCTCCTTGGACCGCACCAGCACCTCGAGGTCGTGGAGCTCGGGGAACTGCTTGGTGGTGTCCTGGCCGCGACGCGACAGCAACCTGACCTTGCCGTTGCGCACCAGCGCCAGGGTGCGGAAGCCGTCGAGTTTGAGCTCGAAGGTCCAGTCGGGGTCGTTGAAGGGTTTGATCTCGGAATGGGCCAGCATCGGCTCGATTGCCACCGGGAAGCTCGCCTTGCGGGCGTTCTTGAGATCGGCGAACCCGCCCGCGGCTTGGCCCTGTTCGGCGGCGGGGCGATCGGAGTGCCAGACTCGCGTCCCCGCGGCGGCGATCTCCTCCATCGACCGCCCCGAGAGCACCGAGCGGTCCTGCTCGGCGACGTCGGCGTCACTGGCGCCATGGTCCCGCTTCTTGATCAGGAACCAGGCCTTGTCGTCTCCCCGGCCGCCGACGATCGCATAGGCGCCGCGCAGCTTGCGGCCGAAGAGCTCGAACTTGAGGTCGTGTTTGGCCATCATCGCCTCGGGATCGTGACCCAGCCAGCGCACTCCGCCCCAGTCCCAGACCATCACCGTGCCGCCACCGTACTCGGCCTTGGGGATGGTGCCCTCGAAGTCGAAGTATTCGATCGGATGATCCTCGACGTGGACCGCCAGGCGGCGATCGGTGGGGTCCAGGCTGGGGCCCTTGGGCACCGCCCACGAGACCAGCACGCCACCGATCTCGAGGCGCAGGTCGTAGTGGAGGCGACTGGCGCGATGCTTCTGGACCACGAAGCGGCTGATGCCGCGCCCGGGCTGCACCTTCCCGGCGGGCTCCGGCGTCTTGTCGAAGCTGCGCTTGCGCCTGTACTCCTGGAGCCTGTCAGGCACTGGGAAGTTGGCCGGTCGGCCTCAGGGCTCCGAGACAGCAAAGGGGAGCTGGGGCAATTCGATCTTGACCTTGCGGCGACGCGTGACCCCGGCCCGGGGCGTCACCAGCGGATGGCGAACACAGGCCAGGGGATCGACCTCGGGGTGCATCCCGACGAAGATCGGGAACCGCAGCGTGCCCTCCGGCGTCCACTCGCTGAACTTCACCGAAACCACCAGCTCCGGCCGCACCCAGACAGCGTTGGCGGGGACGCGCTCTGACCGTTCGGGCGCCTCGGCGTCAGCGCGAAGCCCGGGCAGCGCCTGGGCCAGCAGCCGCTCCGTGCGCTGATCGAAGCCGCCGCCGACCGCGCCCGCGTAAGTCAGCTTGTGATCGACATAGGTCCCCGCGAGCAGTGATTCGAAGGCGCCGCCACCGCTCTCGGGGATGTACCCGGCCACCACCACGTCCTGGCGGGGCACGTCCTGCACCAGCAGCCAGGAGGGGCTGCGGCCGCCGGGGAGGTAGAGGCTGTCCTTGCGCTTGGCGATGACCGCCTCGATGCCCATCTCGCGGGCGGCGTCGAAGAAAGCCACGCCCTCCGCGGCGACGGCGTCTGAGAGGCAGATACGGCCCTCGCCCTCGAGCACCTCCTTGAGCAGCTTGCGCCGCTTCAAGAGGGTCATCGACATCACGGAACGGGCCTCGGCGTAGAGGATGTCGAAGACGACGAAGGCCGCCGGTTGGCGCGCCGCCGCCTGTGCCATGCCATCGGCGCTGGAGAGCCGCATGCGGCGGTCGAGGGCGGCGAAGTCGGGCAGACCATGGCTGTCGGAGATGACCACGATGCCGTCGAGGATCACCTCGTCGACCCTCAGGCGCCGGGGGATCTCGCCCAGTTCCGGGAACAGCTCCGAGATGTTGTTGCCCGATTGGTCCTGGAGGTGGTAGCCGCCGCCCTCGACGAAAGCCAGGGCGCGGAGGCCGTCCCAACGAACCTCGAAGAGGTGCTCCCGCGAGTCGAATGGTTCGCTGGCGCCGCCCGGGAACATCGGCATCAGCGACTCCGGGAGGCGCGCCGGCTCAAGCGGGAGCGTGGTCGCCTCGCCTGGCGGCGGCGAGGGTAGCGCCAGCTCGGGCCCGCGCCCGGCCAAGCGCAGAGGTGGGGAGCCAGGGATGACAGTGAGGCGCTTGGTTGGCATTCAGCTCAAGCCTATCGCCGAGCCTTCCCGGTGCGCGTCAGGATGCTTTGGCCACCCTCCGGCGGGGCTTCTCCTCCGCCTTGTCTTGGCTACGGGTAGCGGCCGAGCGGGCTTTGACAACGCGCGGCTTGGTGCTCTTGGCCTCGGCTTCTTCGGCGTGATCTCGCCCCGACTTGCCACCCTGCTTGCTGGCCTCGACCGACGCCTTCAGTGCCGCCATCAGGTCCATGACCTTGGGCGACTCCGGCTCGACGATGGTGATCTCCTCGCCGTCCGCCTTGGCCCGGGCGACGCGGAGGATGGCCTCCCGGTACTCGTCGTGGTAGCGCTCCGGGTCGAACTCATCGCTGAGGTTCTCGATCAGCATCTTGGCCATCGCCATTTCCCGCTTGTCGATCTTGACCTCGTCCTCGGGGAGGTTGAGCTCCTCCATCGAACGTATCTCGTCCGGCCAGTGCAGGGAGTTGACGATCATGCCCTTGCCGAACGGCCGCATCGTCGCCATGTGCTCACGGTCGCGCAGCGCGATCTTGCCGACCGCGACCTTGCCCATGTCTTTCAGCGCTTCCCGCATCAGGTAGTAGGGCTTGATGCCGACCTTCTCGGGCTCGAGGTAGTAGGCCTGCTTCATGTAGAGCTCGGCGGGGATCTCTGAGCCGTCGACGAATTCCTGGACCTCAATGGTGTGGGCGCTGGCCAGTGGCAGGTTGTCGAAGTCCTCGTCATCCATGACCACGAAGGCGTCCTTGCTGATCTCGAAGCCGCGGAGGACGTCCTTGTAGTCGAGCGTGGTGTCGTCCACCGGGCAATGCCGCTTCTGCTTGATGGGCTGCTTGTGGCACGGGCAGAGCGACCGGAAAGAGA
The DNA here is from genome assembly GCA_036824145.1 of Candidatus Dormiibacterota bacterium. Lineage (GTDB taxonomy): Bacteria > Chloroflexota > Dormibacteria > DASZGP01 > DASZGP01 > DATMMS01. The sequence goes on along the minus strand of DAITAT010000053.1, from coordinate 8,163 downwards.
CCGACTTCGACTCGGTCGCCAGGTACAGCCTGACCGGGATGGCAACCATCCCGAAGCTGATCGCGCCCTTCCACATCGAACGAGGCATGGATCAATCCTCCCACAAGTGTTCTGGGCGGGCAAGGCACAGCCGCGTGGCGCCAGTCGCGCCGACCGCGCCCACGGTCACCGCTTCAGGCTTTGGCGGCCTCCTTGATCAGTTCGACCGGGTCTCCCTGACGGATGGGTCCGCCACGGATGATGCGGGCATAGAGCCTGGAGTCCTCAATGTGCACCTTGTGGGACACCCGCGTGAAGACGCCGTCCTTGAAGTTGCCCTCAATCGTCCGGCAAGGGCTGGCGTAGAAGGTGATCTCGACCTCGATGGCGCCTATCCGCAAGTGGTCGCCCGGGCGCAGGTCCGAGACATCGAGGCCCTCGAAAGTGATGTTCTCCCCCATTCCCCCGGCGACCACCGGGTGGCCCTCCGCTTGAAGTCGCTGGAGCGCGTCAACCGAGTACAGGCAGAGGGCCTGGAGCGGGCCGCCGTGGTTCTCCTTGTCGTCGTGGTCGTCGCCGACGATGCCCAGTTCACCGACCTCGGCCGCAGAGACCGGGAGCTTGGGCACGCCGCCGCCAGAGATATTGATGCTGAAGACGCGAGCCGGGCTCACTACAGATTGGCGGTCGCCGCCTCGAGTTGGGCGGCGAACTTCCGCTGGGCAGCCTGGCGACGGGTTGGGATGTGGTCACGCGGCCAGTCGCCCTCGTTGGGGGTGTACTCCTTGAGCACCTGGCGAGCCACCGTCACGCGGTGGACCTCGTCGGGGCCGTCGTAGATCCGGGCCGCCCGGGCCGCGCGGTACATGCCCTCCAGCGGCAGGTCGGCGCTGAAACCCAAGGAGCCATGCACCTGGATGGCCCGGTCGATGACGTCATGGAGGACTTTGGCGCCGAAGAACTTGATCATTGAGATCTCCTTGCGCGCCGCCGTCGGTCCCTCCTGGTCCATCTTCCAAGCCGCGTGGAGAGTCATCAGCCTGGCGGCCTGCATCTCGGCTGCCGAGTCGGCGATCCAGTTCTGGACCGTCTGCTTGCGCGCCAGCGCTCCGCCAAAGGCCTCACGCTGCAAGGCCCACTCGCAGAGCATGTCGAACGCCCGCCGCGCCTGCCCCAACCAGCGCATGCAGTGATGGATGCGGCCCGGTCCGAGGCGCATCTGGGCGATCAGGAAGCCCTGGCCCTCTCCGCCGAGGAGGTTGTCGAGGGGGACGCGGCAGTTCTCGTAGAAGACCTCGGAGTGCCCCATTCCGAAGGGCTCGTGCTCGCTGACCATGCTGGGGACGTTGCGAGCCACGTTGAGCCCTGGGGCGTCCTTGGGGACGATGATCATCGAGGCGCGCGCGTACTGGTTCTCGTTGTCGGGGTCGGTGACAACCATGGCAACCAAGAAGTCAGCGATCATGGCGTTGGTGGTAAACCACTTGTGGCCGTTTATCACCCACTCGTCGCCCTCGCGATGGGCAGTGGTGCGGAGCATGGTAGGGTCGGCGCCGGCGCCCGGAGCAGGCTCGGTCATGGAGAAGGCCGAGCGAAATTCACCGTCCAGCAGCGGCCGCAGCCACTTCTGCTTCTGATCCTCGGTTCCGTAGAGGGCCAGGATCTCGGAGTTGCCGGAGTCCGGCGCCTGGTTGCCGAAGACGGTGGGCCCGAAGATCGAGCTGCCCTCGATCTCGTGCATAAGGCCGAGCTTGACCTGGCCGTAACCCTGGCCGCCGTGCTCCGGAGGGAGATGGGTCGCCCAGAGCCCGCGCGCTTTGACCTCTTCCTGGAGTGGGCGGACCAGGCGGGTGAAGCCGGCGAGGTCAGTGTCGATCACCTCCAGCGGCCACACCTCTTCCTTGACAAACTTGTCCATCCAGTCCAGCTTCTCCTGGAACTCGGGCTCGGTCGAAAAATCCCAGCTCATCGGTTGTGTCTCCTTGTGCTGAGCCGCGGGCGGCGGCGAATCAAAGGCCTGGCCAGAATGCCGTGGCCGATCAGCAGACCGACGGCGGCGACCTTCATGGAGGCGGGCGCCGGGGTGGCGATGCTGGTGTTGAGAAGACTACCCCCGGCGGCGACCAGGCCGGCGCGCCTCATGCCAGCAGCTCGCTGCCGCTATCGACCAGCGCCGTGATCACCCCGGTCAGCTTCTCGTACATGGGGTCGGGTCGCTTGCCGCGACGGTGGAGCATCAGGTTGTAGCCGAAGATCGAGGCGTACTTGTAGCAACTCAGGGCCAGGTACCAGCGCGCTTCGTCCGGATCGGCGCCGTACAGGTCAATGACCTCCCCGACGTCAAGCTCGATCCCGCCGCCGGGGTTGGGGGCGTCGGGCACCTGGTTGCGCTGGGCGACGATGCACAGGCAGCCGAGGTCCAGAAGCGGCGGCCCGATCTCGGCGATCTCCCAATCGAGCAAGGCAACGACGTTGGGCTTGCCGTCCACGACCTCGAAGAGCATGTTGCCGTAGTGGAAATCGCCGTGCACCAGGCACGGCTCGGGGTCCCTCGGCTGTTTCTCAGCCAGGCGAGCACCGAGCCCAGGAGCCGCGCCGGTGAGATCCTCGGGGGCGCGCTGCATCAGCCAGGCCCACCGCATCATCTCTTCGGTCAGCGGCACGGCGCGCTCGCCGGCGAGCCCGGACCGCTCGATCTCGACTTTCTGAAGGCGGTGGAGGGTGTCGACGGCGGCCGCGGCAATGCTGATCGTCGGCACCTGGCCGATCAGCGGCTCGATGCGGCTGCCCTCGACCGCCTCCATCAGGCAGAAGGGGCGGCCGTCGAGGACGGTGGGGTCCTCTTCGTTGGCGATGATCCGTGGAGTAGGCAATCCCTGCTCGTTGAGGGCGGCCATAATCCGGCCTTGACGCAGGACATCGGCCGGACCGGTGATGCGGGCGCCGGGCGGAGGCAGGCGAAGCACGTAACGCTGGCTCCAGCCACCATCAGCGGCGGTGAGGAAGTAGGTGAATCCCGAGTGCCCCTCGGGGATGGCGTCGATGCTGGAGAGCTCCAGTGCGGCACGGTCCAGGTGCCGTCGCAGGTACTCCTGCAACCGCCCCCTCAACTCTTCCATGGCCTCAGCCGGAGACTGGCTCGCCGGCAACTGGCTCGCCGGCAAGGTGTGCGACATCGGCGATCGATTCAACCACGATGCGGTCGTCCTTGATCAGCAACACGGTCACGCTGGTGAACCGCGGCAGCACCCGGAGCGGCCCAGAATCGAGTTGCAGCAGGTGGGCCAAATAGAAGGTGATCGCACCCGCGTGGCTGACGGCGGCGACCCTCGCGCCGGGACCGGCGGTCGCAGCCACCGACCTGATGGCCCCATCCATTCGCGCCACCACCTCGTCGATCGGCTCCACAAACGGGATGTACCCGCCGGGCGGCTGGCTCGCGGTGTCCAGGTCTTCCCAATCGGTCTTGGCCTCGCGGAGGCGGTCGTCGATCTGGACCGTCAGCCCCGACGGCGCCCCCGCGATCTCCGCGGTCTCCTGGGCTCTGACGATGGTGCTCGCCCAGATTGCGCTGACGCCGGCGGCCGAAAGCCGCCGCCCCAGCCGCTCTGCCTCGCGCCGGCCCTTGGGGCTCAGCGGCGGGTCGATGTTGCTGTCATCAAGGGAAACCAGCTCGGCGTAGGCGTCGCCGTGGCGTATCAGCCAGACCTCGGTCACACCCGGGACGTCGACCAGGAAGCGCTCGTGGAGACGCGCCAAAGCCTCGAGGAAAATCGACTTCTGCGCCGCCGGGGTGGCCTCGGGCATGGCGCCAATGTTATGGGCGCGCGGAGCCCTCTTCCTTCAGCTCGAGGGAGCAGGAGTTGATGCAGAAGCGCTGCCCGGTGGGATTGGGGCCGTCGTCGAAGACATGGCCGAGATGCCCGCCGCACCGCTTGCACACGACCTCAGTGCGCTTCATGAAGAAGCTGTTGTCAGGGCGAAGCTCGACATTCTCGGTGTTCTTGGGCTCGTAGAAGCTGGGCCAGCCGCTACCGGACTCAAACTTGGTCTTGGCGTCGAAGAGCTCGGCGCCGCAGGCGGCACAGGTGTAGGTGCCGTCTCGGTGCTCGTTGACGTACTCGCCGGTGAAGGCCTGCTCGGTGCCCTTCTCGCGCAGTACGTGGTACTGCTCGGGGGTGAGCTCCGCCTTCCACTGCTCTTCCGTCTTCTCGACCTGCTGCTCTGTGCTCATCTTGTCCTCACTTGGTTGGGCGCCGGCGGCCATCAGCTGCTGGCTTCATCTTGCCTCAATACGCCAGCCGCCAAACCTTTCAACTCATCCTGGCGCCGCTTGTTCCGGGTAGCCTTAGCGCGTGAGCCTCGACGAGAGCGTCCACGACACCGGCTCCCACCACATCCCCGAGGTCGCCAGCCAGGACTGGTACTCCGGGGACGTGCACGTGCAGTGGCTGGTGCGCCGGGCGGTGGGCGACGCCATCTGGCCGATCGCCGAAGAGGCGATGCGCGACGCCGGCCGGATCGCCCCAACCAAGATCGATCCGCTGATGCCGATCATCGAGGCCAACCCGCCGGTGCTGCGCCAGTACGACCATCGCGGCCGGCGCATCGACGAGGTCGACTACCACCCCGGATTCAAGGAGGTCGAGCGCACCGAGCACACCTTCGGCCTGGTGCGGATGTCAGCCATGCCCGGCTGGCGCGGCATCGAGGGCAGCGTCCCGGCGGCGATGCACTCCGGCATCGAATATTTCTTCCTGCAAGCCGACCAGCCGATCGCGGCGTGCCCGGTGGGGATGGCCTCGGCGATGGTCCGGGCTCTGCGCAAGAATGACCCCCACCTCGCCGAGACCTGGATCCCCGGGCTGGGCAGCGATGACCCCGATCGCTACCTGACGGCGGCCATGTTCATCACCGAGAAGGCGGGCGGCTCCGACGTCGGCGCCAGCGAGTGCGTCGCAACCCAGGGTGAGGACGGCCAGTGGCGGATTTCGGGCGAGAAGTGGTTCTGCAGCAATCCCACCGCCGACCTGGTCCTGGTCCTGGCCCGGCCAGAGGGTCGCGGTCCGGGTACCGGCGGCCTGGGATTGTTCCTGATGCCGCGCCACCTCGACGCACAGGGCAACCTGCCGGCCGGGCCAGACGACCTCAGCGAGGTGCGCAACCGCTACATCATCCATCGACTCAAGTCCAAGTTCGGCAACAAAGCGCTGGCGTCCGCCGAGATCGGCCTGCGAGGCGCGCTGGCTTGGCCGGTCGGCGACCTCGACCGCGGCATGAAGCAGATGCTCGACATGGTCAACGCCACCCGGGTCGGCATCGTAACGGCGGCGGCGGGCTCGATGCGCCGGGCGGTCTTCGAGTCGCTCGAGCACACCAGCGGGCGTGAGGCCTTCGGGCGCCGCCTCGACCACCATCCGCTGATGCGCGACACCCTGGTGGAGCTGGTGGTCGACGCCACCGCGACGCTGTCAGCGGCGATCGAGGTGGCGCAGCTGATGGAGAAAGCCGACGGCGGCGACCCCCAGAGCGAGCGGCTCTTGCGGGTGCTGACCCCCATGGTGAAGGGCTATGCCGCCGAGCGCGCCCGAGTGGTGGCGACCGAGGCCATGGAGGTGCGCGGCGGCAACGGGTATATCGAGGACTGGCCCAGCGGCCGCCTCCTCCGCGACGTCTACGTCCACGCGATCTGGGAGGGGTCAGGCAACATCATGGCGCTCGACGTCCTGCGCGCCCTCGGCAAGGGCCACGGCCCGGCCTACTTCGAGGAGGTGGAGCGCCTCTGCGAGTCGACGGCCACGGGCAAGGGCGGTGCGGCCGAACTGGCCCGGGCGCTGCTGGCTTCGACGCCGGCGCTGCAGCAGGACGTGGCCTCGCTGGCGGCTTTCGACCTCGACGGCGCCCAGCTGAGGGTTCGCCGCATCGAGCGGCGGATGGCGATCACCTACATGGCGGCGTTGCTGGCGCAGCAAGCTCAGGAGTACGAGGCCCAGACCGGCAGCGGCCGGCTGACATACCTTGCCGCCCGTTTCGCGGCGCGGCTGGGTGGCCCGATCGCGGAGGCCGCCGTCGCCGACGACCAGCGATGGCTGGCCGACTTCGAGGGCATCAGCGGGGGCGGCCAGGTGTCGCCCGAGACCGGCGCCCGCGCGGCGGCGCTGGTGGCTCCCTACCTGGCCGAGGCAGCCCCCGCCACACTGTAAAGGCCGGCTCGGCTAAGCTGCGAGCCGGATGGATTTCTTGAAGCTGGGCACCCCCGCGCTGGAGCTGGTCCTCCGAGGCGCGGTCATCTACCTGGTGCTGCTCATCGGCCTTCGCGTCTTCGGCAAGCGTGAGATCGGCCAGTTCACCCTCTTCGACCTGGTTTTCATCCTGCTCGTGGCCAATGCCGTGCAACCGGCGATGACCGGGCCAGACAGCTCACTCACGGGTGGCGTGATCATCATCGCTGTGCTCATCCTGCTCAACTTCACGATCTCCTTCCTGCGCTTACGGGTGCCGATCATCAACCGGCTCGTGGTGACTCCGAGCGTGACCATTGCGCGCGACGGCGAATGGATACCCAAGGTCCTAGAGAACCAGGGCGTGACTCGCGACGAGGTCATGGAAGCGCTCCGCGAACATGGGGTCGAGACGCTCAAGGAGGCGAGGCTGGTGACGCTCGAGTCCGACGGCTCCATCAGCGTGGTCGCCAAGGAAGGGGGCGCTCAGCACCACCGGCGGCACGTTAGGTTTGTGCGGCACGACTGACCGGTGGTTGTGGGACTTACCCGGCGGTGCGTTCTTCTTCCGCCGCCATCTGGGTGATCTCCTCACCCAGGTTGGGGAGATGGTCGAGGGTCGTGGCGACCGGCTGGTCGGGCAAGACGAACGCCTCCTCGCCGCGCCTCGCCCGGTAGAGCGCGCCAAGGTAGACGTTGAGAATGCCCGCGATGGGGATGGCGAACAGCGCCCCCAGCACCCCGCCCAGCTGCGCCCCCAGCACCAACGCCAGCATCGCCACCAGGGGATGTATGCGGGTCGCGTCGCCCACGATTTTCATCCCCAGCGTGTAGGCCAGGGCGGCGTGGATCGCAAGCGTGGCCCCGGCGGCCTCCAGCGTCAACAGGGGACCCTGGGTCACCGCGACAGCCACCGCGAGGACCATCGCGATCGGAGCCCCTGCCAGTGGCACCAACTCGAGGAAGAACGTGATCAGGGCGATGAGCAGCGCAGTATGCACCCCCACGACCGACAAAGCGATTGCTGTCAGGGTCGCGACGAGAGCGGCGAAGATGACCTGGCCCTGGACGTAGCGGGCCAGGGTCGAGCCTGCCGCCACCAGGGTGAAGTCGAAGAACTGCTGCCGGGCCGGGAACAGCTGGCGCAGCGCCGCGATCATGTCCCGACCCTGGATCTGGAGGTAGATCGCAATCACCGCGATCAGGAGCAGGTTGACCAAACCGCCAAGCACGCCGGTGAAGACCTGGACCGCTGAGCCCAGCAGGGGGGCGACCAGGCTGCTGAGGTTGCTGGGGAGGGCCACGTGGATGGGGATGCCGCGGCCGTTGAGCCAGCCCTGGACGCTTGCGGTGGCGCCCTCCGCCTGCTTCAGCGCACGTGGCGCCTGGTCGCTCAAGGTGGTGGCCTGGCTCACTATCCCCGGGATCAACAGGGCGACCAGGGCGCCCAGCAGGACCAGGAGGGCGACATTCACGACGAGGACCGCCAGCGATCGCCGCTTCTTGAACATCGGCACCGCCTGGACCTGGTCGACCAGCGGCGTCAACAGCAGCGCGATGATGGCTGCGAAAACGAAGAGCAGTAGGACATCGAAAATCTTGCCGGCGATGAACTCGCTCTGGTGATAGATCTGGAACAGGACCGCCGCGATCAGCAGGAAGATCAGCGTTCGCAGCGGCCGATGCAGGTCGCTCCAGGGACCTGTAGGGGCGACCTGGCGCTTGCGCTGGTCAGCGGATCGCCGCGGCTCTTTCCTCCGCCTGTCCGAGCCCTGCCAGGAGCTCTGGCTCAGGGCACCGGCGCCCAGGGGCGCTCCGCGTTCTTGGCCGACCACACGATCGACCCCACAAGCTTGATGCGGAACTCGTCGCGGCGCTTTTGCACGGCTTCGTCACTGATGGGGGTGGCACGGTCGCTGATCCAGGGCGGAACCTCGCGGACAACTGGGCTGCCGTCGACGCT
>DAITAT010000052.1:7386-12404 GCA_036824145.1 Candidatus Dormiibacterota bacterium | reverse complement strand
CTGACGCGGTTGTTGAAGGCGACCAGCAGGTCCGGTGAGTAGAGGAAGACCGCCGGCAGGTTGGCCCGGAGGATTTTCTGGGCGTCGAGGTAGGCGGCCTTACGCGTCTTGATGCCGTAGTTGAAGCGGCCGTCCTCGAGGTCCTTGTCAAGGAAGGCGTCCGCCGGCATACCGCTGAAGTTGAATCCCCCCGCCGCCGACTGGCTCGAATGCCAGAGCACGTAGATGTCGGGATCCGGCCCGTTGTCGAGGGCGGTGAGCGCCATGTCGAAGTTGCGGGCCTGCAGTTGAGCCAGCAGGTCCGCGTCTGACACCAGGTGGAGCTTGACCCTCACCCCGACCGCGGTCAGGTCGGCGGCGATGCTCCGTGCGACGCTGCTGTAGGTGCCCGTCGTCGGCGCCACCAGCTGCAGCTGCAGCTCCACGCCGTCCTTTTGACGGGTCTTCCCAGCGCCGGGGCGCTTCCAGCCGGCGCCATCGAGGGTCTTGGAGGCGGCGCTGGGGTCCGGCCCGAGGCCCTGACGAGGGGCCGCCGCCCAGGAGATCGTGGGTGGGATGGGCGAGCCGTCGAGACGGCCGAACCCCTTCAGCTGGCCCTGGACCAGGCCCCCCCGATCGACGGCCTGGTTGATCGCGCTTCGCACCTGAACCTGCGACAGCGCGGGTCGCTTTTGGTTGAAGAGCAGCTCGGTGTAGGCAAAGCTGCCGGCGCTGAGCAACCGCCGGTTGATCGCCGAGCCGAGGCGCGATCCGTCCGATGAAGACAGACCGGCCAGGGCGTCGATGTCACCGGCCAGGAAGGCCTGCACCGCGGCGCCGGTGTTGGTGAAGAGGCGGAGGTCGATGCCATCCAGCCAGGGCGGCTCGAAGCTGTGGCTGTTGCGTCGCAATGCCACGAGGTCGCGGGCGACGCTGTCGACCCGGAACGGCCCTGAGGTTGGAGCGTCGGTGGCGTCGCGGAGGGAGGCCACGGGTCGGGGCTTGAGGGTGTGCTCGGGAAGCAGCCCGGTGCGGGTCAGGTTGACGAAGCCGGCGCTGGGCGCCGGCAGGCTGTACACCATCGTCAGCGGGTCGGGAGCGCTGGCGGTCACACCGCTCCAGGCCTGACCCACCTGGGTCTGACCCAGCGCAGCATCCTGTAGGACCCTCAGGGTGTAGAGCGCGTCGGCGGATGTGAGCGCCACCCCGTCCGACCACTTCAGGCCCGGGCGCAGGTGGAAGGTGAATGTCTTGACGCCGGCATCGACCTCCCACTTCGTCGCCAGCTCGGGCCGCGGCCGGCCGTCTGGTCCGGTGCCCGTCAGACCGCGGTACAGGAGGGCGGCGACATCGCGCGCCGGCGGAGCGTCAGCAAAGGCGGGCAGGAGCGAGAAACCGTTGCCGTTGGACACATCGATGACGATTCCCTCGCTGATGACGCCGCCTCGCAAGGGCACCTCGTGGGTCCTGGCTAAGTAGAGGCCCACCGCGCTGGCGAGGACTGGAATCGCCAGCAGCACGGCGGCGACGACCCGTCGGGGACCGCGGGCTCGGCCAGGCAAGGCCGGACGCCCCACCCTCATCCGATCTTGATATTCACCACCGAGACGATGACGAAAATGCTGGTCAGGCCGATGGTGATCTGGAAGAGGGTGTTTTCGATCCCGCGCCTGGTGCGGTAACCGCCTCCCGAGTCTGCCCCACCGCCGATCGTGCCACCCAGACCGCTGCTCGATTTCGGCGTCTGCAGCAGCACCGCCAACACCAGCAGGATCGAGCAGACCAGCTGGATCACCTGGAGGACCGAATGGATCGGGAAATTCTTCACGCCGGTCGCGAGATTACCACTCCCCTCGTCGGATTGCGCGGTCGCGAATATTCTAGACTGTGTAAGGTGAGGCGGGGATGGCTGCCGGTGCTGCTTGGTCTTTCTCTACTTGCCTGCGGACCCGCACCCACCGCGGACACCCCGCTTCCCGTCATCGACGCGCACCTGGCGGCGGTACCGGCGTCGTTCGGCGACAACCGCGTGGAGCTCCTCACTGATGGAGCCGTGGCCGCGGGTCGCATGCGAGAGTTGATGAAAGGCGCGCACGCGAGCATCGAGGCCGAGATCTATGAGTTCGACCGAGCCGATCTCGCTGATGCCCTGGTGGCGGCGCTCAGCCGTGGCGTGAAGGTAACCCTGGTAGAGGACCCGACCGTGGACGTCAACGCCGCGACCGCCGCCCGTCTGCGGCAGGCCGGCGCGGAGGTCCTCGACTTCCCGGTGCAACAGCGACAGATCGACCATGTGAAGCTGCTGATCGTCGATTTCGCGACGGCCGTCTTCGGGGGCATGAATTGGGGCTCGGGCTCCTGGCAGAACCGCGACTTCGACCTGGCCGTCTCGGGGCCGATCATTGCCCACCTCGCCGAAATCTTTGCCGCCGACGTCATTCGCAGCGGTGGCCGAGCCGCCCTGGCCGCGGCGGCGCCTGACCCGAGCGGATTCCGCCTGGTGGCGACCTACCCCGAGGCGCAGGTGCGGCCGGCCGTGCTCAGCGCCATCGCGGCGGCGCAGACCCAGGTCTTCATCGAGATGTACGTGATGACGGACTCCGAGGTCATCGCGGCGCTCTCCGAGGCGGCCCGCCGGGGAGTTGCCGTCTTCGTCCTCTTCGATCCCAACCAGGACCTCAACCAGCTGGCGGCGGCCCGCCTGCGCGACGGAGGGGTCCACGCGCGGTTCTACCGAACCCATGGCGAAAAGCTCCACGCCAAGGCCATGGAGGTCGACCGACACCGGCTGATCGTCGGCTCGGCGAACTGGACCAGCTCCGGCTTCCTGCACAACCACGAGCTCGACGCCGCCATCGAAAGCCCGGCATTGGCCTCGCAGGCGCTGGCTCGGATGGAGTCCGACTGGACTGCTTCGGCCAATTGAGGCCGGGCCTCAGCTTCCCGAGGCTGACCCCGCGCGCCGGTAGGCCTCGCGCGCGTCGAGCTGGTCGCGCGTTTCCGGACCCAACAGGAATGCCAGGACGACCAGGAAAACCAGGCCCAGCACCAACTCGCCCAGTCCGCCCAGCCATTGCGGCGAGCCGCGGCCGAGCGTCCCCGGCACCAGGTCGGCGAAGGCGTAGTACAGGTGGAGGCAGACTTCGATGGCGGCGTACCCAAGGCACAGCGCCCAGGCCCATCGGCGCAGCGCCAGCAGCCAGAGGGAGCCCGCGAAGCCGACGGCGTTGAGGGCGATCACACCCAGGCTGACCACGTCGAGGGCACTCCGGCCCATGCCCAGTGTGATCAGGTAGGACCCGTGCCGTGAGATCGAGACCACCGAAACCAAGCCCAGGAAGATTGATGCGCCGATCAGCTCCTGGGGCGGGACGGGGGCCCCTTCCGGTGGCGGCGCGTTACCGTACGACATCCCGCCTCATGCCGGCTGGGGGGTAGCGGCGGCGACGATGGCCAGGAAGTCGGCCGCCACCAGGCTGGCTCCGCCGACCAGGGCCCCATCGATGTTGGGCTGGCTCATCAGGTCGACCGCGTTGGCAGGCGTGACCGAGCCGCCGTACAGGATCCGCACCGACTCCGCCACCGCTGTGCCCAGGGCCTGGGCCACCAGGCGCCGGATCAGCGCGCAGCTCTGCTCGGCGTGGTCGGGAGTGGCCGTCTTGCCAGTGCCGATGGCCCACACCGGCTCATACGCCATCACCACCTGGAGGCCCTGGGCTTGATCCAGCCCCGCGAGCCCAGCCGGCACCTGGCGTCCGAGGACCTCCTCGGTGCGCCCGGCCTCGTTTTCCTCGAGCGTCTCCCCCACCGCTACCATCGGACGGAGCCCGGCGCTCAGCGCCGCGTGCACCTTGCGGTTGACGTTCTCGTCGGTTTCACCGAACAGCCGCCGGCGCTCCGAGTGGCCGATCAGGCCATACCGGCACCAGCCGCTGAGCATCGCCGGCGAGATCTCACCGGTGAAGGCACCGCTCGTCTCCCAGTAGAGGTTCTGGGCGCCGAGAACCACGCCCCTGTCCGCGATCCCTGAAGTCGACACCGGCCAGAGGCTGGTGAACGGCGGCAGCAGGGCCACCTCGACGGCGTCCAACCGCGGCAGTGCCGCCCCGATCCCGGCCACCAGCGCCAGCGACTCAGGCACGGTCTTGTTCATCTTCCAGTTGCCGGCGACCAGTGGGGTGCGGTTCATGCGGTCTCCTCCAGGGCTTTGATGCCGGGGAGCTGCTTGCCCTCGAGGAACTCGAGGGTCGCGCCTCCGCCGGTGGAAATATGCGTGATGGCCTGATCCAGGCCGAGGTTGGCCAGCGCCGCGGCCAGGTCGCCGCCACCGACGATACTGACGGCCTTGCTCCCGGCCACCGCCTCGGCCACCGCCTCGGTGCCGCGCCGGAAGGGCTCCATCTCATATACGCCCAGCGGCCCGTTCCAGACCACCGTGCCCGCCGAGGCGATGACCGCGGCAAAAGCGTCGACGGTCCGCGGGCCGACGTCCAGCATCATCCAGCTGTCGGGGATGGAGTCGGCGTCGACAACCTTGGTCGCGGCGTCGGCGGCAAAGCCGTCGGCGACGACCGCGTCCACGGGGAGCAGCAACTTGTCGCCGCCGGCGGCCAGCAGTCCCCGCGCCGTCTCGAGCTGGTCCTCCTCGACCTTGCTCGCCCCCACGGAGGCGCCTCGTGCCCTGAGCATGGTGCACGCCATCGCCCCGCCCACCAGCAACCGGCTCACACGCGGCAGCAGGCTCTCCATGACGCCGATCTTGGTCGAGATCTTGGCCCCACCGACAATCGCCACCAGCGGCGGCGCCGGATCCGTCAGCACCCGGCCCAGGAACTCCAACTCTCGCTGCATCAGGAGGCCGGCAGCGCTGGGCAGCAGGTGCGCCACGCCCTCGGTCGAGGCGTGGGCCCGGTGAGCGGTGCCAAAAGCGTCGTTGACATAGCAATCGGCCAGCGCCGCCAGATGGGCTGCGAAGGCGGGGTCATTCGACTCCTCACCGGGCTCGAAGCGGACGTTCTCCAGCATCAGGACCTCGCCGG
>DAITAT010000052.1:0-7286 GCA_036824145.1 Candidatus Dormiibacterota bacterium | reverse complement strand
ACGCGCAGCAGGACGCGCTTGCCCTCGACGTCGAGGTGGTCGAGGGTCCGCAGTGCCAAGTAGCCGAGGGCTGCCGACTACGCGGTCGGGTAGCCCTGCTGGCCCATGAACCGGACCAGGTCGACGACGCGGCAGGAGTAACCCCACTCGTTGTCGTACCAGCTGAGGACCTTGACGTGCCTGCCGTCGATGACCATCGTCGACTTGGCGTCGAGCACCGAGGAGTGGGGGTCGCCCTGGAAGTCGGTGGATACCAGCTCCTCCTCGGTGTACCCCAGGATGCCCTCGAGGTCGTCCTCCGAGGCGCGCTTCATGGCGGCGTTGATCTCGTCGACCGTGACGTCCCTCTCCAGCACCGCGGTCAGGTCGACCAGCGACACGTCCTTGACCGGGACCCGCAGCGCCATCCCGTGGAACTTGCCCTTCAGCTCCGGAAGCACCAGCGCCACGGCCTTGGCCGCGCCGGTGGTGGTGGGAATGATGTTCACGGCGGCGGCGCGGGCGCGACGGAGGTCTTCGTGCGGCGCATCAAGGATCTTCTGGTCGTTGGTGTACGAGTGCACCGTTGTCATCAGCGCGGATTTGATGCCGAACGATTCGTGGAGCACCTTGGCCACCGGCGCCAGGCAGTTGGTGGTGCAGGAGGCGTTGCTGACGATGCTGTGCACCGCCGGGTCATAGGCCTTGTCGTTGACACCCATGACGATGGTGATGTCCTCGTTCTTGGCCGGAGCCGAGATGATCACCTTCTTGGCGCCCCCCTTCTCGATATGGACTTTGGCCTTCTCGGCGTCGGTGAAGAAGCCGGTCGACTCGACCACCAGGTCCACCCCGAGGTCCGCCCAGGGAAGGTTGCCGGGATCGCGCTCGGCCAGGACCTTGATGCGCTGGCCGTCGACGACCAGGTTGTCACCGTCGGCGCTGACATCGCCGGCGTAGTTCCCCAGCACGCTGTCGTATTTCAGGAGGTGGGCCAGCGTTTGCGGACTGGTGATGTCGTTGACGGCGACGACCTCGATGTCGTCGAAGCGCTTGGTGGCCCGGAAGACGTTGCGTCCGATCCGCCCGAAACCGTTGATCCCGACCTTGATGGCCATTCACGTCCTCCGTTGCAGGATGCGTCTCAAGTCACGTTCGCTCGCGCTCAAAACACTGAAGTGGGCGCCGGTCATCGGCGGGTGCGCGATCGAGCCAAATCTACCAGACCAGCCTCCGCCGCCACCGCCACCAGCCGGCGCAGGCGCGCATTGACCGCCGACTTGCTCAGGCTGAGCCGGAACGCCAGCTGCTCCAGGCTTGCCGACGGCATCGACAGCCTCACCGAGGCGATCTCCCGGAGGGCTCGCGGCTGCGTCTGCAGCACCCCGGAGGCGCTCAAGCGGCGCGCCGCGGTGGCCTGGCGCAGGCTGCTGTCGACGATCCGTCGGAGGTTGGCGGTCTCGGTGTTGGCCTGGCGGTTGGCCTGGGCGCGCATCTCGCGCACGATCCGGTCGTTCTCGAACCGGAGCACCGCGTGGCTGGCGCCCATCACCTTGAGCATGGTGGCCAGGTCTTCGCTGCCCTTGAGGTAGAGCATGTGGCGGCCGCCCCGCTGACGGCGCCCCGCGTGCAGCCCCAGGGCCGCCATCGTCTCCGCCACCGCCGCGGCGCCGTCGGCGACGGCGCAGGCCAGCTCGAGGTGGTAGCCGGATGCCCCGACGCTGACGCTGCCGCCAGCCAGGTAGGCGCCCCGCAGAAACGCCCGCCGACAGCAGATCCGAGTCGGTGCGCCGGCTGTTTGATCGAGCGTATGCAGGGGGCCATTGACGTCGGTGGCGAAGCTGACGCGATAACTGGGTCGCAAATGCGTCGCACCCCGTCGGAAGTGGCCCTCATTGCGAGCGTCATCGCCGGCCTCCAGGAGCCGCGCCAGCCGCACTGCTTTGCGCGCGGCGATGTTGCCTGCCAGCTTGACGCTCACCCGTCCGCCGTCGCGGACCGCTGGCGCCGAGGCGACGAGGCCCTCCAGCTCGCTGAGCTGACAGCAGTGCCGGGCGGGAAGCTGAAGCGCCAGCTCGTGCTTTACATCATTGGCAAACGACGCCTCGGCGCCT
The DNA here is from genome assembly GCA_036824145.1 of Candidatus Dormiibacterota bacterium. GTDB lineage: Bacteria > Chloroflexota > Dormibacteria > DASZGP01 > DASZGP01 > DATMMS01. The sequence continues at coordinate 5,193 of DAITAT010000052.1, read as the reverse complement.
TCCATGAGGCAAACATATACTGCTGCCGATGGCCAGCTGTCAGCTTCCCCAGTGCGTACGGATCGGCATCGACCCCATCGCCGCCCACCTCGGTGGCTTCAATCTCTACTGGTACGGCGTGCTGGTCGCAGTCGGCTTCATCGCCGCCATCTGGATGGGCACTCGCGAAGCGGACCGCGAAGGCCTCGACGGCGACCAGGTGCTCTCCGCGGTCCTGGTGGCGGCACTCTTCGGACTCCTTGGAGCGCGCCTCTATTACATCCTCGAGAACGACCCCGGCCACTACCTCAATCCCAGCCACATCGGCGAGGCGCTGTCGCTCTGGCAGGGCGGCCTGAGCTTTTATGGCGGCATCTTCGGGGCGGTGCTGGGGGCGTGGATCTACGCCGCTCGCTACCAGTTGCCGGTGTTGCGACTCCTCGACCTGGGGGCGATGATGGCGCCGCTGGGACTGGCGATCGGCAGGGTCGGCAACGTCATCAACGGTGACATCCTGGGGTACGGGACCAGGGGCTGGGGCGTGGAGTACACCAGCACCGGCAGCTTCCTGCTCCCGGCCGAGTCCCTGGGGCGGACCCAGCAGCCGGTGGCGATCTACGAGGTGGTGTTTGATGCGGCCTTGTTCGGTCTTCTCTTCTGGCTCTACCGGCGCCGCGTCTTACACCCTGGTCAGCTGAGCGGCCTCTTCCTGGCCGGCTGGGCGGCGGGGCAGCTCTTCATGCAGACGTTCCGGGCCACCCCGGCGGGATTCGGCGGACTGAAGCTGGCGCAGGTCACGGCGCTGCCGCTCATCGCTGGGGGCCTCTGGCTCTTCTTTCGCGTCGCACCAGTTGTCAGAGCTGTTCCTTGATGCCTCGGGCAACCGCTTCGGGGACCACCGTGGCAAGCTCGGCGAGGCTGGCCTCGCGCACCCCCGCCAGCGATCGGAAGCGCTTGATTAGTTGGCGCTTGCGCCTGGGGCCAAGGCCGGGAACCGCATCGAGGGGCGAGGCGAGGCGCTCCTTGGCGCGGGTGCGGCGATGAAAGCTGATGGCGAAGCGGTGGGCCTCGTCCCGCACGCGCTGGACCAGGAATAGCGCCGGCGATCCCAGCGGCAGCCGCACCGTGGGGCCGCCGCTGGGGATCAGCTCCTCCTTCTGCTTGGCCAGGCCGAAGGTGGTGATCTGGTGCACCCCGAGCTGCTCCATGACCTCGCGCGCAGCGCTTAGCTGGCCCTTGCCGCCGTCGACGATGACCAGGTCGGGGAGGCTCTCGAAGCTATCGTCGTCGTGCTTGTGAGTGCGCTCCGCGGTGTCGACGCGGGCCGCGGCCAGCCGCGTGAAACGACGGCGCAGCATCTCCTGGAGCATGGCGAAGTCGTTGGCGCCTTTGACGCCCTTGATGTGGAAGCGCCGGTAATGAGCCGGCCGCGGGCGACCATCCTCAAAGACCACCATCGAGCCCACGGGGTCGGTGCCCATCAGGTTGGAGATGTCGTAGCACTCGATTCGGCGCGGCAGGCGGTCGAGCCCTAACGCCTCCTGCAGGTCCGCCAGCAACTTCTCGGCCCGCTCGCTGTCGTAGTCCTTCTTGATGGTCGCCTGGGTGAGAGCTTCCTCGGCGTTGTTGGCGGCCATCTCCAGGAGCCGTACCCGGGCTCCCCGCTCCGGCACCGATATCGTCACGCGAGCCCCGCGACGACCGGTCATCCAGGCGGCCAGCGTGTCGCCGTCGGCGATGACCTCGGGAACCAGCACGTCTCTGGGGTAGCTGGTGGCGTCGCCGTAGAACTGCCCGGCGAAGCCGTTGACGATCTCCCCAGTCTCCATCTCCGCCGATCCCTCGAGCTCAAAGGTCTCCGACCCCAGCACCTGGCCGCCACGCACCGTCAGTACCGCCACGATCGCGGTGGCGCCGCTGCGCGCCAGGCCGATCACGTCCTGTTCCCGTACCGATTGCGACAGCACCGATTGCCGCTGCGCCACCTTCTCCAGGGCCGAGGCCCGGTCGCGGAGCCGGGCGGCGCGTTCGAACTCCAGCGAGTCGGAGGCGGCCATCATCTCGCCCCGGATGGAACGGAGCAGTTCCTTTGGTCGCCCGTCCATGAAGACGCTGATCTGCTCCAGGTTCTGGTGGTAATCGTCCCGGCCGATGAGGTCCTCGCACGGACCGGCGCAGCGTTTGATGTGATAGTCGAGACACACACGGCCCCGCTTGAGAGTCTCGTCGGAGCAGGTGCGGTAGGGAAAAATCCGGCGCAGCGTCTTCATCGTGGTGCGCAGGGCGCCGGCGTTGGTGAAGGGGCCGAAGTAGCGGGCGCCGTCGTCGGCAACCTTGCGGACGGTGTAGACGCGAGGGAAGTCACCCTTGCGCGGCACCTTCATATAGAGGTAGTTCTTGTCGTCGCGGAGGCGGATGTTGTAACGAGGCCGGTAGCGCTTGATCAGGGTGCACTCGAGCAGCAGGGCCTCCTGGTCGGTGCTGCAGGTGAGGACATCGAAATCGAACACCTTGCGCACCATCTGCGCCGTCCGGGGATGCGGCGGGCCGCCGGCCTGGAAGTAGCTGCGAAGCCGGTTACGGAGGTTCATCGCCTTGCCGACGTAGATGACCTTGGTCTTGTCGTCGCGCATGACATAGACGCCAGGCCCGTCGGGAGCTTGACGGAGGCGCTCCTTGAGCAGGTCGGGGCGATCGGCGATCAGCGGCGTGGCCACGGTTCGATGTTAGGCGTGGGCGGCGCGACGGCTACGCGAGCTTGGAAGTCGGCGCCTGGAGGTACGGGCGCAGGTACTCGCCGGTGTAAGACCTCGCGCTGGCGGCGACGTCTTCAGGGGCACCCTGGGCCACCAGCTCGCCGCCGCGGTCGCCTCCTTCGGGGCCGAGGTCGATGAGGTGGTCGGCGGTCTTGAGGACGTCGAGGTTGTGCTCGATGACCAGCACCGTGTTGCCACGGTCGACCAGCTGCTGGAGGACACGGAGCAGCCGCTCGATGTCGGCGAAGTGCAGGCCCGTGGTCGGCTCGTCGAGGATGTAGAAGGTCATGCCGGTGTCCCGGCGCGAGAGCTCGGTCGACAGCTTGACCCGCTGGGCCTCGCCCCCCGAAAGGGTCGTCGCAGGCTGGCCGAGGCGGATGTAGCCCAGGCCCACGTCGGTGAGGGTCTGCATCTTGCGGGCGATGCGCGGCTGGTTCTGGAAGAGCTCGAGCGCCTCGTCCACCGACATGTCGAGGACCTCCGAGATGTTGTAGCCCTTGAAGCGCACCTCCAGCGCCTCGCGGTTGTAGCGCTTACCCTTGCAGACCTCGCAGGGCACGTACACGTCGGGCAGGAAGTGCATTTCGATCTTGATCATCCCGTCGCCCTGGCAGGCCTCGCAGCGACCGCCCTTGACGTTGAAGGAGAAACGCCCCGGCATGTAGCCGCGCTCGCGCGCCTCCGGCAAGGTCGCGTACAGCTCGCGGATGTAGGTGAAGACACCGGTATAGGTCGCCGCGTTGGAGCGCGGGGTGCGGCCGATGGGCGACTGATCGACATCGATGACTTTGTCGAGGTGCTCCAGGCCGCTGATCGAGCGGTGCTTGCCGGGGCGCTCCTTGGCCCTGTAGAAGTGCTGCGCCAGGGCCCGGTAGAGGATGTCATTGACCAGCGTCGACTTGCCCGAGCCGCTGACACCCGAGACGCAGATCAACTTGCCCAGCGGGAAGCTCACGGTGAGGTCGCGGAGGTTGTTCTCGCGGGCACCCCGCACCACCAGCTTCTTGCCCGAGCCCTTGCGGCGCCGCGGCGGTAGCGGGATGGAGCGCTCGCCGCGCAGGAACTGCCCGGTCAGCGACTCCTTGCTTCGCAGCAGCTGGTCGTAGGTGCCGCTGAAGACGATCCGGCCCCCGTGCTCGCCGGCGCCCGGCCCGATGTCGACGATGTGATTGGCGTGGCGCATGGTCTCCTCGTCATGCTCGACCACGATCAGGGTGTTGCCGAGGTCGCGCAGCCGCTCGAGGGTGTTGATCAGCTTGCGGTTGTCGCGCTGATGCAGCCCGATCGAGGGCTCGTCGAGGACGTAGAGGACGCCCATCAGGCGCGACCCGATCTGGGTCGCCAGCCGGATCCGCTGCGCCTCCCCCCCCGACAGCGTCGGGGTGACGCGGCTCAGCGTCAGGTACTCCAGACCGACGTCGACCATGAAGCCGAGCCGCTCGCGGATCTCCTTGCGGATCTGCACTGCGATCGTCTCCTCTCGCTCCGAGAGTTCGAGAGCCACGATCCACTTGAGCGCGTCGACGACGCTGAGGTCGCAGTACTCGGAGATGTTCTTCTCCCCCACCGTCACCGCCAGCGCCTCCGCCTTGAGGCGGCGACCGCCGCAGGCGGGGCATGGGTGGCTGACCATGAGCCTCTCGATCTCGGTCTTGACCCACTCCGACTCGGTCTCCTTGTAGCGCCGTTCGAGGCTGGTGATGACGCCTTCGACGGTGGCGCGGCGGTAGCGCTTGCGGCCGAACCGGTTGCGGTAGGCGGGCTTCTTGGAGTCGAAATCATCGGTGCCGTAAAGGAGAAACTCGACGTCTTCGTCAGGCAGGTCGCGGATCGGCGTGCTGCAGCTGATGTCGTACCGCTTGGCGATCCATTCGGCGTGCTCGTTGTAGTACATCCCCGAGCGGCCGGGGCTCTGGAAGGCGCCGTCGCTGATCGAGAGCGACTGGTCCGGCAGGACGGCGTCGGGGTCGACCTCGAGGCGGGTGCCCAGGCCGGTGCACTCGGTGCAGGCGCCGTGAGGGCTGTTGAAGGAGAAGTTGCGCGGTTGCGGCTCTTCCAGGCCGGTGCTGCCATGGACCGGGCAGGCGTACGAGAGCGAGAACAGCTGCTCGGCGGTGTCGCGGGCGCCCTTGAGTTGCTTCTTCCTGTCGCCGGCGACAGCGATGTCAGTGAGCGGAACCACCAGCACTGAGCCCTGCGACATCCGCGTGGCGGTCTCCACCGACTCCGTCACCCGGGAGCGCGACGACGGGTCGGCGACGAGGCGGTCGACGACGACCTCGATGTCGTGCTTGTAGTTCTTGTCGAGCTCGATCTTCTCGTCGAGTTCGAAGAGGTTGCCGTCCACGCGGGCACGCACGAACCCCGCCTTGCGGGCGCCGTCGAGGACCTCGCTGTGTTCCCCCTTGCGGCCCACCACCACCGGCGCCAGGATCATCAGGCGCTGGCCTTCGGGCAG
>DAITAT010000010.1:36950-40747 GCA_036824145.1 Candidatus Dormiibacterota bacterium | reverse complement strand
TCGGAGCCAGTGCGCGCACGGTGGCCCAGGCGGTCGAGGACAACCACGCGCTGGAGCCCTACCGGTGGGCGTTGGCGAATCCCCTCATCTCGCATGGCGCCATCGGCGTGGGTGGCTACATCCTCTTCAACATCGCCTACGGACAGGTCGACCAGCTGGACCTGGCGACGGGGCAACAGACCCCCGTGGGAACGGCCGACTCCGGCGCCGTGGACCTCTCCGGCAGCGGAGCCAAGGCGTACACGCGGGGGGGAGGGGCCCAGGGCACCCCGAGGATCCTCACCGTCAACGGCCCCGGCCTACAAGGGCTGAGCGCCACTCTTCCGGCAACCGGCCTGGCAGGCGGCTTGATGTTCGACGCCGGCAGCAGCCACCTGGCCTTCGCCACCTCACCGGCAAACGGCCCGCCGCGCGAGCAATTCGAAACAGACATCATCGACCTCCAATCGGGCGCGCGCACGAAGTTCGGGCCGGCTGACCTCCAGCCGGCGACGTGGTTGCCCGACGGAAGGCTGGTCGAGTTCCGGAACAACTTGTCTGGCGGCGTGCCGGGAACCTACGTGGTGTCGCTCGACGGCGGCGCCGCCAACATCAGCCCCTACGACACCGTCGTCGGAGTCACCGAGCTCCTCCTTCCTTGAGGGTCGCCAGCCCCGTCGTTAGCCCTCCCGATCGCTTAGCACTTGCCATAGGAGAGTGCTAAACTTGCCCTCGCAAGACGCGATGGGAGGAGTTCCTCCCGCGAACTCGAAACAAGTACGAATTCCGTAGGAGGAAATGCATGCCCAAGCAGCTGCTCTACGCAACTGACGCACGGGCGGCTCTTAAGCGCGGTGTCGACAAGGTGGCGGACTCGGTCCGCATCACCATCGGCCCCAAGGGTCGCAACGTAGTCCTGGACAAGAAGTTCGGCTCGCCCACGATCACCAACGATGGCGTCACCATCGCCAAGGAGTTGGAGCTCGAGGATCCCTTCGAGAACATGGGCGCCCAGCTGGTCAAGGAGGTCGCCTCCAAGACCAACGACATCGCCGGTGACGGCACCACCACCGCCACGGTGCTGGCCGCCGCCATCATCAACGAAGGCCTGCGCAACGTGGCCGCCGGCGCCAACCCGATGCTACTCAAGCAGGGCATCGAGAAGGGTGTCGAGGCTGTCGTCGCGGCCATCAAGAAGCAGTCGGTGCCCATCTCCGACCGCGCCAAGATCGCCCAGGTCGCTTCCATCTCCGCCGCCGACACCAGCATCGGCGAGGTCGTCGCCGACGCCATGGAGAAGGTTGGCAAGGACGGAGTCATCACCGTCGAAGAGTCGAAGGGCCTCGAGACCGAGCTGGAGCTCGTCGAGGGGATGCAGTTCGACAAGGGCTACATCAGCCCCTACATGGTCACCAATCCCCAGCGGATGGAGGCTGTGCTCGAGGAGCCCTACATCCTCATCTCCGACAAGAAGATCAGCTCGATCCAGGACCTGCTGCCGATCCTCGAGAAGGTGGTCCAGAGCGGCAAATCGCTGCTGATCATCGCCGAGGACGTCGAGGGCGAGGCCCAGGCCACCCTGATCGTCAACAAGCTTCGCGGCACCTTCAACGCCGTCGCCGTCAAGGCGCCGGGCTTCGGTGATCGCCGCAAGGCCATGCTCCAGGACATCGCCATCCTCACGGGTGGGCAGGTGATCTCGGAGGAGATTGGTCTCAAGCTCGACACCGCCCAGCTGAGCTCGCTCGGCAAAGCCCGTCGGGTCACCATCACCAAGGACGACACCACCATCGTCGAGGGCGGCGGTTCCGCAAACGACATCAAGGGCCGGATCAACCAGCTCAAGGCCGAGATCGAGAAGTCGACCTCGGACTGGGACAAGGAGAAGCTCCAGGAGCGCCTTGCCAAGCTGAGCGGTGGCGTTGCCGTGATCAAGGTCGGAGCCGCGACCGAGACCGAGCTCAAGGAGCGCAAGCACCGCATGGAGGATGCCGTGTCGGCGACCCGCGCCGCGGTTGAGGAGGGCATCGTGCCCGGCGGTGGCGTGACCCTGGTGCTGGCGGTCAAGGCGCTCGACACCCTCAACCTCGAGGGCGACGTCGCCACCGGCGCCAACATCCTTCGCCGCGCTCTCGAAGAGCCGCTGCGCCAGATCGCCGCCAACGCCGGGGCTGAGGGCTCCGTGGTGGTCGAGAAGGTGCGCAGCCTGGGCAAGGGCCAGGGCTACGACGCAGCCACCGGCGAGTACGTCGACATGGTCAAGGCCGGCATCATCGACCCCACCAAGGTCACCCGCTCGGCCCTGCAGAACGCGGCTTCGATTGCCGCCATGCTGCTGACCACCGAGTCGCTGGTCACCGACCTGCCGGAGAAGAAGGGCGGCGCTCCCACGCCGCCGATGCCGGAGTACTAAGCTCCGAGCTGCATACCGTGCAGGCTGAGAACCGCCCGGAGAGATCCGGGCGGTTTTCTTATTGGGATCAGGCCGCGGGACCATGTTTAAGACATGCTTAGAGAAATGGAGACCTCAGCACGCCCCCGAGTGCGAGTCCGAGCCGCGCGACTGGAAGATGCCGGCGCGCTCGCGGACATCTACATGGCCAGCGCCGAGCACCACCTCCGCCTCGACCCCAGCCTCTACCGCAAGCCGGAGTGGGAGCCGCTCGAGGAGCGCTACCGCAGCCGGCTGCCGTCTGGCGAGGACAGCGTCATCCTGGTCGCCGACCGTGGCGGTGAGGTCGTGGGGCTGGTCGAGGTGCAGCTGAAAGCCCCCGATGGTGAGCCCCGGATGCTCCGCGACGCGGTATCGGCGGAGGTCGACATCGCCGTCCTGCCCGACTCGCGCGGTAGCGGCGTGGGCACTGAGCTGATTGCCGCCGCCGAGGCCTGGGCTTTCGAGCGCGGCGCCGAGTTCATGACGTTGCAGGTCCACACCGCCAACGTCGACGCCATCCGCTTCTACCAGGAGCGGCACGGATGGCGCACCAGCGGCCTCTTCATGGTCAAGCGCCCCGAACCGCCCAGCTGACGCCGCGCGCAGCCTGACCTCGGCGATAGGGAGCGTCGTTAGAGGGGCGGGGCCATGCCCTCGCTGCCGGGGGTTCGCGGCCCCGGGATGCCGGCGAACCGGTATGCCTCCGGCGTACGACCCGGCTGGATCGGATAGCAGAGGCCGGTACCCCCGCTGGTGATCGAAAGCATCACCGCCTCAGCGATGTCGGACGGCTGCAACAGCGGGAAACCCGCGAGGCGCAATTCTTCGCTCTCAACGGCGGTCATGGGTGTCTCGGTGATGCCGGGGCACACCGCGTTGATCTTGATCCCGTCGGGCTCGAGCGCCGGCCCGAGCGATCGCACCAGCCCGACCACGGCGTGCTTGGTAAGCGTGTAGATCGGGTCGTAGGCAAAGCCGGTGAGGCCGGCGATCGACGCCGTGGCCACGATCCAGCCGCCGCCGCGAGGCTTCATGTGCTCCACCAGGGCCCGTGTTCCGAACACGATGTGATCGACGTTCACGCGCATGATCCGCGTGTACTGCTCCTCGGTGAGCCTGGTGATGTCGCCTTCGCCGGTGGTGACGCCGGCGTTGAGGTAGGCGATGTCGATGCCGCCGAACTTGTGCTGTGCCTGCTCGATAATCGTCGGCCAGGATCGCGGGTCGCCGACGTCAGCCTCGATGTAGAACTCGGCCTGGCCGCCCGGCGGCGGGTGCAGGTCGACCACGCCAACCTGGGCGCCTTCCTGGACGAAGCGCTCAACCGTGGCCAGGCCAATGCCCGACGATCCCCCGGTGATCAGCGCCGAGCGGCCCTCAAGCG
>DAITAT010000010.1:17226-36850 GCA_036824145.1 Candidatus Dormiibacterota bacterium | reverse complement strand
ACTGGCCCTTGAAGGCGGCGCGGCCCGGGTAGACGGCCCGGTCGCTGAGCTCCTCCTCGATCGTGAGCAGCCGGTTGTATTTCGCCACCCGCTCCGACCGCGACGGCGCCCCGGTCTTGATCTGGCCGGCGTTGGTGGCCACCGCCAGGTCGGCTATGGTGGTGTCCTCGGTCTCGCCGGAGCGGTGTGACACGATGCTGGTGTAGCCGGCTGAAGCCGCCAGCCGCATCGTCGCCAGCGTCTCGCTGAGCGAGCCGATCTGGTTGACCTTGACCAGGATGGAGTTGGCGACGCCCCTGTCGATGCCCTCCTGGAGACGGGCGGAGTTGGTGACGAAGAGGTCGTCGCCGACGAGCTGGGTCCGCGCGCCGAGGCGGTCGGTCAGGAGTTTCCAGCCGTGCCAGTCGTCCTCGGCGAGACCGTCCTCGATCGAGAGCACCGGGTAGGCCTCGACCCACTCCGCCCACAGGTCCACCATCTCGGCGCTGCTGAGGGTCCTGCCTTCGCCCTTCAGCTGGTACGACCCACCACTGCCGTCCTCGGCCGGCACCCAGAGCTCGCTGGTTGCCGGGTCAAGGGCGATGGCCACCTGCCCCCCGGGTTGGTACCCGGCTTGCTCGATTGCGCTAATGAGGAGGTCCATGGCATCGCGGTTGGACTTGAGGTTGGGCGCGAATCCGCCCTCATCGCCCTGGCCGGTGCTGAGGCCTGCTTTCTTAATGGCGGCTTTGAGGGCGTGGAAGACCTCGGCGCCGGCGCGGAGGGCTTCGGCAAAGGTAGGCAGGCCGCAGGGAACGATCATGAATTCTTGGAAGTCGACATTGGAGTCCGCGTGGGCACCGCCATTGATGACGTTCAACATCGGCACCGGCAGGGTCACCGCGCTCTCGCCGCCGAGGCTGGCGTAGAGGGGCTTGCCCGATGCCGCGGCCGCGGCGTGGGCGGTGGCCAGGGAGACGCCGAGAATGGCGTTGGCCCCGAGCCGGCCCTTGTTGGGGGTGCCATCGAGGGCCAGCAGGGCGGCGTCGACGCCTTCCTGGTCTGCGCCATCGCGTCCCACCACCACGGCGGCGATCTCGCCATTGACGTTGTCGACGGCGCGACGCACTCCCTTGCCGCCGTAGCGGACAGGGTCGCCGTCCCGCAGCTCGACCGCTTCGTGGGTCCCGGTGGAGGCGCCGGAGGGCACCTTGGCGACGCCGCGAGCGCCTCCGTCGATGGCCACCTCGACCTCCAGGGTGGGGTTGCCACGCGAATCCAGGATCTCTCGGGCGTGGACTAGATTGATGGTCGTGGCCAACTTGACCTCCTGGAAATCGGGGATCTCGCCCCAGCAGATGCGTGAGATCGACCGCGCCGCGGAGGAGGACTACGGGATCAGCCCCCTGCAGCTGATGGAAGTGGCGGGGCTGGCCAGCGCCCGGGTGGCTCGCAACCTGATCGGATCACCGCTGACCGGCCGTCGGCTGAGCATCCTAGCAGGGCCGGGGAACAACGGCGGTGACGGCCTGGTGGCGGCCCGACGGCTGGCTGGTTGGGGAGCGCTGGTGACCACCCTGACCTCGTATCCGCCCGCGGAGGCGCGCGGCTTGTCCAAGGCGCAGGCCCGGACCGCCCTCAGAGCGGGCGTGGCGGTGCAACAGTGGCAGGGCCAACTGGCCACGGCCGATCTCATCATCGACGCCTTGCTGGGGTTCGGCGCCGAGGGTGCGCCGCGAGGCGCGATCGCCGAGATGATCTCGGCCAGCGGTGGCAGACAGACCACGGTGCTGGCCCTGGACCTGCCCTCAGGCCTGGACGCCGGCTCTGGCGATGCCGCGGCTGAATGCGTCGTCGCCACGGCCACGATCACGCTGGCGCTGCCCAAGACAGGCCTGCTGGCGCCGGCAGCGCGGCGCTACGTCGGCCGCCTCTTCCTGGCCGACATCGGCGTGCCCCCCGCGCTCCTGGCCGGCCGCAACATCGACGTCCGGGGCTTGTTTGAGACCGATGACATCGTTGAGGTCGAGCTGGGCCCGATCTGAGTCCCGACCCGCCCGTTCTCGTATCCAGTGTTGATTCTCCAGGGGGCCGGGTCTACACTGGCGCTGAGTCCAACTCGTCACACTCCACGCCTTGGCAATGAATGAAATTAGCCTGGCGCTGAACTTGAGCAGCGCCCAGCCCGACTTCGACTCCCTTTTCCTGGGGTATTTCAACCAGGTCTTCAGCTACGTGCATCGGTTGGTGGGCGAGATCGAGGTCGCTCATCGCCTCACCGAGAAAGCCTTCGACGAGATGGCACGCTACTACCGCAAGGGCCACCCGCCGAACCAGCCGCGGGCCCTGCTCTACCTGCTGGCTACAGCCCGTGCCCGGGACTACCTCCGCAAAGGCGACAAGAGGCCTTTGTGGCAGCGACTTTTTGGACGTCCAACCGAGCCCGCGGTGGCGTTCACGGTTGACGATGTCAGCGGCCTCGACCACGACACCAGCCAGCGGGCCCTGGGGACACTCGAGTTCGGCGTCCGCGCGACCCTGCTCCTCCACGACTACTGCGGGCTGAGCTATGACGAGGTGGCTCGCGCCGCGGGGACAGGCAGGACGTCAGTCCCCCGTGACCTCGACCGCGCCCGGCACGAGTTCAAACAGGCGTACGACTACATCCGCTTCTAGTGCGGAATCGGCAGCGGGAAGAATGATGAAGAAGTGCCAACCACGCTCCCTCACCCCGTTCCTCGACGGTGAACTCACCGAGGATGCCTGGCACGAACTGGACGAGCACCTTCAGTCCTGTCCCGCATGCAGTGCCCAGCTGGATGAACTCACCGTCGCATCGCAGCAGGTCCGCGCCATGGGCCGTGCCCAGATACCAAACGACTCCCTCAAGCCTGCTCTCGACGTGATCGCGGCTCGCGCCGGCCTTTCAGCTGAGGCGGCGATGACAGAGACCACCGAGATCGCCCGGGCGCAGCCGGCCGATGCAACCGACGCCGCGGTCGAAGCCGGGCCGGAGGTCGAGCTCGCGGCGCTGCAGGAGCAGCTTCCCGAGATCGCGGCGCTGCAGGAGCAGCTTCCCGAGATCGACACCCCAGGGGACGTCTATTGGGACCAGCCGCGCGCCACCACCGGCCCGGAGGACGAGCCTGAACCCGCCCCCACCTGGGTCGAGCCCGAACGCTGGCCTCCCACGGGCCCAGCCGAGACCAGCGCGCCCGCATACCTCCCCCCACCGCAATCGCCGGATGAAACGGCCCCCGTCCATCCAGCGGCGCCCGACCCGCCTGAGGAACACGCCGAGCAGATCGCTCCGACCCAGGATTTGGAACCAGAGCCGGGCGCGACCCGCGTCGAGACGCATCCGTCGCCGCCGCCGGCGCAGCTCATCCCGTCCTGGATGGAGATCCCGCCGGCATCAGACGCCGAGCTCGAGGAGGTCGGCCGGGCGGCCGTCGAGGATGCCATCGGACCACCGGAGGAGCCCGCTCTGGACACCGCTGCGCCAGTCGAGGTGCCCTCGATGGCCGACTACGTCGGGCCGACTTCGGCGGCCGAGGCGGCGCTGCCCGCCTCTGACGAGTGGGAGCCGCCACGGGAGCAAGATGCCACCGACCAGGTTAAGGCGCCGCGTCGATCATGGTTCGCGGCCATCCTGGGACGCCGCCCCAGCCAACCGTCCCAGAGCGCCGCCGCTCCCGAGGAATCCGGGGCCGCTCCCGGCAACGCCGAGCTGACAGTCGCCGAGCCGACGGTCCGTGGGCCGGAGGCCACCGAGCGACCAGAGGCCGAGCGATTGATGTGGATCACACCGCGCACGCCCGCGGTCGAGCCCGCGGCCGAGCCCGAGCCATTGCCCGAACCCGCAGCGGAACCAGAACCGCCCGGGGCTGCCGAGCCGATTGCGGAGGCGCCACCCGAGCCGGCCGAAGCCATCCAGCCGCTGCTCGAGGTCGAACCCGAGCCAGCCGCAGCCATCGAGACGCCGCTCGAGCCGGCCAGCGTGGCGGCGGCCATCGCGGGAACGGCAGCCGAGGCGTTCGCGGCGCCAATCGAAAACGGGGGCGACGCGCCTGACGACGACGCCCCTCACCTTCGCGCTTATCGCGAAGCGCTGCTGTGGGCGCGGGCCAAGCCCGCCGGCGCCCTTACCAAGCTGCTGTCGTCGCCGGAAATGCAGATCAAGGTCGGGCTCGGGGCTGCCCTTGTGGTGATCCTCCTGGCCGCCGGAGTCCTGTACTCGACACGGAACACGCACCCGTCGCCGACCGCGGTCACCCAGCCCGGAACCAGCCATGCCGCCGCACCAAGCCCGGCCAGCCGGCCCGCGCCGAGCGTGCGGCCGACCCCGGCGGCATCGCCCGCAAGCGGCGCGGCCCCCGGCCCGCTGTCCGAGTTGGTCACCGCCGGCAGAGGGGGTACGGGCTGGACGGTGTCCCGCATCCGCCTCGGTAGCCCGGGCAACGGCATCACGCGAGTCGTCCTCGACCTCGGCGGCGCCGGGTCGGCACCGACCGCCCAGCTGGGACGTGGCAGCGACGGCAGCATTTATCTGAGCGTGCCAGGCCTGTCAATCTCACCCTCGGTGGTGTCCGGACTGACACCCTCGGGCGCCCTCACCGCGATCACCCAGGTCGGCGGTTCGGGTACCAGCCTGAGGTTCAAGACCAACGGCAGCCCGGGGTTCTCAATGGGGTATCTGACCGCCCCTAACCGGCTGGTTTTCGACTTCAAGTAAGCCGACACAAACGGGCCAAAAGCGGCTCAAACCGCGGATCCCTATCTGATGGGTCCGTGGCGAGCCGGCCTCCGAACTAGTTCAAAGAGAACGAGTTAGGCAGCACCGCGCTGGGTAGTACCTTCCGGGTCAGGAGGTCTTCCTCGCGTCTCAGGATCTTCAGCTCCAGTTCGATGCGATCGCGGCTACCGGCCGACTCCAGCAACTGCTGGCGTGCGTCGATGGAGGTCTCGACGGTGGTCGCGACCAGGTAAGACAGGGCGTCAGGCTCAGACGGGAGATCAGGCAGGTCGGTGTAGCCTCGGGTCACCTGGCGCAGTGCCCGCAGGTAGCTCTTGAAGGTGGTCTGCAGCGATGCCACCAGGTGGTCGGGGACGCCCTCGGACTCCTCCTCCAGGTACTCAACCTCTGCCCGGGCGTAGGCCTTGCCATCCACCCGCCGACCGACTCGGAACCGCGACGCGCCGGTGATCAGCAGGTTTATCCGTCCGTCTGGGAGGCGCTCGACGTGGACGATCCGCGCCAGCGTGCCGACGCCTCGAGGGACCGCCTCGCCACCGACCTCCTTGCCGTCGCGGATGGCAACCACGCCAAAGCTGGTGCCGGAGTCGAGCGAGTCGCGCATCATCTCCTGGTAGCGCTCCTCAAAAACATGCAAGGACATCGGCATGTGCGGGAAGAGCACCGTCCGAAGGAGGAAGAGGGGCAGAGGGCCGGCCACCTGGGAATTCTACGAGCCGCGCCGTAATGCCACGGACCCAGCCCTGTCAGTCCAGGCCGACCCCTTTTTGCGCGAACCGGATGGCGGTCTCCTCCGCCTCGGGGCCCAGGTCGCCGTCCCAGAACAGGTAGCGCAGCGCCACGAAGTGACCGACGCCGAGCATGCAGTAAGCCACCACCTCGGGATCGACCTCGGCGGCTTCGCCGCGCGCGGTCGCGTCGGCCTGGGCGCGCCGATACGACTCCGCAAGCAATGAGTAGAAGCGGCGGTAGGTGATCGGGTCGACCCGATCGCACTCTTGGATGATCCGGTAGACATGCCGGTGGGTGCGGGCGAAGTCGAAGAACGCCGAGAAGCCCAGTCGCTGGGCTTCGGCGTAGGTCGCGGCCTTGGCGCTGGCGTCGAGGGTCACCCCGCGGAGCCTTTCGCCCAGGGCGTCGACCAGGTCCAGGAAGATCTCTTTCTTGCCCGGGAAGTAGAGGTAGAACGTGCCCTGGGCAACCCCGGCGGCTCGAGTGATCTCGGTGACGCTGGCGCCGTGGTATCCCTTTTCCCCGAATACCTGCTCGGCGGCCTCAAGGACCTTCTGCCGGGTGGCCTCCCCCCTTGCCGTGCTCGGTGAAAGTGACCGCGCCGTCATGTTGTCAGTGTAGGGATCGCGCCCCCGGCGCGTAGTGCCTTAGAGGCCGCCGGGGAAGGTAAAGCTGGGGGGCCGTCCAACCTGGCCGAGCTCCAGCACCACCTGGGTGTGCGCCTTGAGCTCGATATCCCGCGGATCGCCGTCGTACTGTACCCCGTCTACAAAAACGGTCAGGCCGGCGCTGGGCACCGGGTGGGTGCCGACGTCAATGCGGTTCAGCGGCTGCCCCCAGATGTCGAAGAACTGTCCCAGGGTGTAGGTCAGATGGGTGGGTGACTCGATGTGGATGATCCCGCTGGAGTCGTGCGTGTGGAGCCAGTAAATGCACTTCGGCAGCAGCGGTCCGCCCGGGATGCCGGTCTGGGAAGAGACCGTCTGGGGCTTGCCGTCGAGGAGGATGAAGAGGTGGGCGTGGACGTGGTAAGCAAGCTGTTCACCGGCGTCGCATTTGATGCCGTCGACGTCCTGTCCCTGGCCTCCGCTGGATGAATCGCCGATGCCGGGGTCGTTGGTGCTGCCCGGTGTCGGGGAGTTGGCGGGGCCTGTCCCCAGCGCCGCGAAGGCGACGATACCGGCCAGGAAGAAGGCGATCAGGCTGCCCAGCAGAAGGATCGTGGGCCGCCGGTTGGGGGGCGCACCCCGGCTCGGCGGCGCGGCCCGTCGCTTCTTACTCAGGCCAGGGTGCCCCCGTCCACGGTGACGATGCTGCCGGTCACATAGCTGGAGGCATCGCTGGCCAGGAAGACAGCCGCCCCGGCAACCTCATTCCATTCGCCCACCCTTCCCAGCGCGCTGGCGGCCTCGGCGCCCTGGCGGATCGAGTCCGTCTCGTAGAGCACCTTTGAGAACTTGGTCTTGATCACCGCCGGGGCGATGCCGTTGACGCGGATGCCGAAGCTCCCCAGCTCCTTGGCCATGACCCTGGTCAGCATCGCCAGGCCCGCCTTGCTGACGTTGTAGGCGGCCATCATCGGCTCGGCTTTGAGGCTGGCGACGGAGCAGAGGTTGATGATGCTCCCGCCCGTCTTCTCCATGGTCCGGTTGACCACCTTCTGGCTGATCAGGAAGGGCGCCCGCAGGTTGAGCGCGAGGGTCTTGTCCCAGGCCGCGATGTCGAGGTCCTTGAAGGGAGCGAAGGCCACGTTGGTGGCGGCGTTGTTGACCAGGATGTCGATCTGGCCGTACTTCTCCAGCGTCTGGTCGATCATCGCGTCAACATCGTCGTCGCGGCCGGCATGGGCGGTGACCGGGGTGACCTCTCCGCCTTCGGCGCGAATCGCCGCCGCGGTCTCCTCCAACTCCTCCGGCCTGCGCGCGGTGATCACCACCCTGGCACCGCGGCGGGCGAACTCCTCGGCGATGGAACGGCCGATGCCGCGACTGCCGCCGGTGATCAACGCCACCTTGTCGGTCAGCTGGAAGATGTCTTTGGTATCGGTTTGGATCGATGTGTCCTGGCTCAACGCGCTCCCTCCGGTCTGGCTCGGTTTGCGACTGCCAATGGTAGTCGGCGCGCGTGAAGCGCGCGCGTGCGTGGAAGGTTGTGAGAGTGGCGACGGTTACAGTGAATGAGATGGACCAAGCGCGACTGACGATCTACACCACCAAATGGTGCGGCGACTGCTTTCGAACCAAGCGATTCCTGGACAAGCATGGGATCGGCTATGACCAGATCGACATAACCGATGACGAAAAGGCCCGCCGGCACGTCCAAGAGATCAACGGTGGCTACAGCAGCGTGCCCACGATCGTCTTCCCCAGCTCCAGGGTGGTCGTCGAGCCCAGTAACCGCGAGCTCGAACTCGAGCTCCGCAGCGAAGGCCTGCTCCCGGCTGCCTGACCTTTAGTTCAGCTCCCCTGCGGCTGCCCGCAGGCGCTGCGGCGTTTCGCCTTCAATGGGATTTCTGACAGGCACTGGGGGACGACGGCGAGGCTGCTAGGCCTGGGTCGTCGCCTGCTCGGCCGTGGTCAGGGCAGAGTCGATCTTGCCTTTGAGGCTCGGCTTGGGCTGGAACCCAACCATTCGCTGGATCGCCTTGCCGTCCTTGAAGAGGATGAGCGTGGGGATGCTCATGACGCCAAGCTGAGCCGAGATGACCGGGGAAGCGTCGACGTCGAGTTTGCCCACTTTGATCTTGCCGTCGTACTCCTCGTTGATCTGCTCAACGACGGGGGCGACCATGCGACAGGGTGCGCACCACTCGGCCCAAAAATCAACCAGGACCGGCTCCGAGGACTTGAGTACCTCGGATTCGAAGTTCTGATCGGTCAGGTGCAGTAGTTCAGGCATTTCTTGTAATTCTCCAGCTCGGTTTTGCGTCACCCGGGGAGCCCGGCGAAGCTGCGCTTTTTGAATTTAGCAGGTAAGGATATCAACCTCGGTTGGTGCAACTGTATTCCGTGCCCCGAACGGGTGTTCGGCGCCTAGAACGACCCCCCGGTTAGCCGCATTAGGAGAAGCACAGCCGCAAGGCCGATCAGCACGGCTGCCGCCAACCTCTCGGCCCCCTGTCGAAACCGCGCGCCGACCCGATCGCCCAGCCGGAGGCCGATCTGGGAGAGGGCGAAAGCTTGCACCCCAATGAGCGCCACCGCGGCCACCACGGGCACGCCCAGCAGGCCCAGCGAGAACCCGATCGCCAGCTCGTCGATCGAGAGCGACAGGCCGAGGCCCCACAACGCTGCTCCCCGAGAACGCGTCAGGAGAGCCGCGTCGGGATCGGTCTCGAAGAGCATGTAGACCCCAACCGCGGCCAGCGCCCCCAGCGCGACGTACTCGGCGACACCGCCGAGCAGGCGCCCCGCCGTCAGGCCGGCGATCACACCCGCCAGTGGCATCGCCACCTCGAAGGCGGTGAAGACAGCGCTGACTCGAAGCCGCCGATCCGGCGGCAAGCCCGCAATCCCCAGTGCCGCGGAGACAGCGAAGGTGTCGAGACCGAGGGGTAGAACCAGGGCGATGAGGCGCAGCACGGCTCAGCCGGCCCGGCCCATGCTCAGGACTTCTTAGCCGGGCTTCCGCTACTGGGCTTGGAGTCGCTCTTGGGCTTCGACCTGGTGTCGGGTTTGGCCGCTTTGACCTCGGCGCTGTCCGGCTTGGCTTCGCCCTCCGATTTGTCGCCGAAGGTCGGTGAGGTCGAACCACTGCGATTGTCGGTGACGTAGAAGCCGGGGCCCTTGAAGTTGATGCCGACAGGATAGAAGATGCGGTTCACCTTGGAGCCGCAGATCTTGCAGCGCTTGACCGGCGCGGCGGACATCGACTGGACCACGTCGAACTCGTGCCCGTTCCTCTCGCATCGGTACCCGTAAGTCGGCATGATTGCCGGGATTCTACCCGCGGAAGAATCGGATCAAGCGCCCCGGAGGAGCCGCGCGCGGGGCGTTTCGTGAGGCTCTTGGAGAGCCATCACCAGGCCCGACGCCGGCTTGGGCCAGAAGTACGTCGATTTCTGCGGCATGTTCTCGCCGGCGTCGGCAACGGCCTGGATCTGAGCCAGCGTCGGCGGGCGGATGAAGATGCCGAGGTTGAAGTCGCCGGTCCGGACGCGGGACTCCACCTCGCGTGGATCGCGCGCGTAGGCGACCCTGTCGCCGGCCGCCAGCTCGGCGGCACCGACCCCCAATAGAGGCCGCAGGATCAGCTCATGGAGGAGGCCGACGTCGAGAGCGGCGATCGACGGCGCGACCTCCTCGAGGGCGTGAGCGGCAATGGGTCCCTCGAGGTAGCCGAACCGCCCGCCTGCGAAGACTCCAAAGCCGAAGGTCCCCACGATTGCCGGCACCGCCAGCCGAGCGGTGAGCGCGTCAAGATCCGCGACGTCGTCATTGGACCAGCCGTCGGCGAGGAGCTTGCCGAAGGCGGAGTGGAGAGCCTGCTCTGCTGTCCGCACCATCCGATGCGTGGGCAGCACCAGCAGCCCGGGATCCTCGGCGGCGCTCAGAAGCATCACCTTGAACCGCGTCGGGGCGTCGTCGGGTCCACCGGACTCCTCGGCGTGGAGCAGGGCGGTCTCGTAGCGATGGTGCCCGTCGGCGATATACAGCGGCAGCGCGACGGCAACCGCCGCCAGCTCCATCGTCTCGGAGGGGTCGTCCACAGCCCATAGCTGGTGGCGCTCCGCGGCAGGCGCCTCATCGCTGTCAGCCTCGGGGACAAATTCGGTGTCGATCATCGGCTCACGCGCGGTCACCGACTCAAGCCGCTGGCGCATCTCGCCGGTGGGATCGGGATGAAAGACCCAGATCGGCTCGGTGTCGGCGCGGGTCGCGCGCATCAGCTGCAGCCGGTCCTGCTTGGGGCCGGGCATGGTGTGCTCGTGGGGCCGGACCGCGCCGGTCGACCACGGCTCCAACCGCACCGCGGCGATCAGCCCGGTGCGCATCAACCGACCCTTTCCCGGCAGCTCGAAGGTGTGGCGGTGGACATAGAGCGCGGCCCGAGAAGCGAGATGCAGAACGCCCTCGTCCCGCCACGACCGCAGCGTCGCCGCAGCCTCGGAGTACCGAGCCTCACGGGGCGCGGGGTTGAGAACGATGCGCACCGCGTTGTGCGGGTCGCGAGCGAGGTAGGCGGCCTGCTGCGCCGGCGAAATCACGTCGTACGGGGCGCACAGAACACGCGACATGTCGACCCGGGCAGGATCGTAGGTGACCCCGGCGAAGGGTCGGACGTCAGCCAAGGAGGGCCAGGGACAACTCAGAGTTCGACGTAGCTAATGTTGGACATCCCCTCGACCTCGCCCAACCGCGCGCGCACCTCTTCCGATACCTCGTCGTCGACGGCGACGATCATCACCGCCTTTCCCCGGGGGGCGTCCCGGCCCAGTTGCAAGGCGGCGATGTTGATGTTGGCCTCGCCGAGGGCGCCACCAACCTTGCCGATCACCCCGGGCCGGTCGTCATGGTAGGTGATGAGGAAGCGCCCGGAGGGCTCGATGTCGATGCGGAACTCGCCGATGCGCACCAGCCGCGGACCCATCGGGAGGACGGAGGCGGCGGCGGTGAACTCTCCCGACTTACCGGTCACACGCAGGGTCAGGAGATCGGGATACTCGCCCCTTGCGCTGGAGCGCCGCTCCACCACCTCGATACCGCGAGCCTCCGCCAGCATCCTCGCGTTGACCACGTTGATGCGGTCCTCGGTGAACGGAGAGAGCATGCCCCTGATGGCCTCGGCGGTCAGGTAGGAGATGTCATGCCGGGCCAGGCCGCCGGTGAACTCGACCTCCAGCTTGTCGCCGCCACCGGGGCCGGCCTGGGCGTACAGGGAGCCGAGCTTCTCAGCCAGCGCCAGGTAGGGCTGGAGGGCGTGCATCTCCTCGGGCAGCACCGTGGGGGCGTTGACCGCCCACCGCGCCGGCCCGCCCCTGAGCACCGAGACGATCTGCTCGACGACGTCGGTGGCGACGCCAACCTGGGCCTCCTCGGTCGAAGCCCCCAGGTGAGGCGTGGCGACCACGTTGGGGTGCCGCACCAGCGGCGAATCGGCAGGCGGCGGTTCGGTCTCAAAGACGTCGAATGCCGCGCCCGCGACCTGCCCGCTGTCCAGCGCCGCCACCACCGCAGCCTCGTCGTAGACACCGCCGCGGGCAACGTTTACGAGGCGCACGCCGGGCTTGCAGGCGGCGATCCGGCGGGCGTCGAAGAGATGCTTGGTCGCGGCCACCAGGGGCACGTGCACCGTGATCACGTCGCTGCGCCGGCACAGCTCATCGAGGTCGACCAGCTCGACGTTGATCTGCTCGGCGCGGTCGGGAGTCACCACGGGGTCGAAGGCGATGACCTCCATCTCCAGCCCCTGGGCACGCTTGGCCACCTCTCCGCCGATGGCTCCCAGCCCGATCACGCCCAGCGTCTTGCCGCGCAGCTGGAAGCCCATGAAGCTCTTGCGGTCCCATTTGTCCTCGAGCAGCGA
Source organism: Candidatus Dormiibacterota bacterium (assembly GCA_036824145.1). Lineage (GTDB taxonomy): Bacteria > Chloroflexota > Dormibacteria > DASZGP01 > DASZGP01 > DATMMS01. Next base: position 24,858 of record DAITAT010000010.1, on the reverse strand, counting down.
CCGGTTGGCCTGCGGGATATGGCGGGCCAGCGCCATCATCATCGCCACCGTGTGCTCGGCGGCGGCGATGGTGTTGCCCGCCGGCGCGTTGACCACCAGGATGCCCGCCCGGCTGGCCGCCTCCACATCGATGTTGTCGACGCCAACGCCGGCACGGCCGATCACGCGCAGGCGTCGGGCCGCCTCGATGTGCTCGGCCCGGACCTTGGTCTCCGAGCGAACCACCAGGGCTTCGTAGTCGCCGATCCGTCCCAGCAGTTGATCGCCGGTCTGGCCGGTGTGCACGTCAACCTCGAAGTGCCGCCGCAGCTCCTCGACGCCGTCATCGGAGATCGGATCGGCAACCAGGACGCGTTCGCGCTCGGAGCTCACCCCATCACCTTTCCTGCGAGGTGATGCGCTATGCGCGGGCGGCTGCCGGCTGATCGCGCATCGCGGCGGACAGCACGTCGACCGCCCCCACAGCGCCATCGATGTAGCCGACGTCGATCAGGCCCTGCTCCAAGCGTCCGATGATCTCCACCGCATCGTCCTGGCTGATGTCGCCGAGGTGTCCGATTCGAAAAATCTTGCCCGCCAGGGTGCCCTGGCCTCCCGCCACCTCGAGGCCGTGCTTGTCGCGCAAGGTGCCGAGCAGTTTCTTGTTGAGGTCTTCGTCACCACGCGGCGCGCGCACCGCGGTGACGGTGTTGGAGAAGAACATCGGGTCGGCGAAGAGCTCGAGCTCAAGCGAGGTGACGGCGGCACGGACGCCACGGGCAATGCGGGCGTGCCGCGCGAAGACCTCGTGCAGACCCTCCTTGCGGAGGATCTTGAGTGACTCGCGCAGCCCGAGGAGAATCGCGACCGCCGGCGTGGTGAAGGTCTGGCCCTTGAGCTCGTAGCCAAGCTCCTTCTGGATGTCGAAATAGAAGCGCGGCGTCCGTGTCGTCGCCATGAACTCGAGCGCCGTCGGGCTGGCGCTCAAAAAAGCGCAACCGGGAGGCAGCATCCAGCCCTTCTGCGAGCCGCTGATGACGACGTCGAGGCCCAGCTCGTCGCTGGGCAGGTCAATCGAGCTCACTGAGCTGACACCGTCGACCACGATCAGTCGGTCGTGGTCTTTGACGACTTTGGCGATGGGCGCAATGTCGTTGGTAACCCCGGTCGAGGTCTCGTTATGGGTTACGAAGACGACCCTGATCTCGGGGTGCTCGTTGAGCTTTTGCCCGATCTCGACCGGGTCGGCACCATGGCCCCACGGGTATTCGAGGCGGACGACGTCGGCCCCGAACACCTCGCCGAGCTTGGCAAAGCGATCGCCGAACGAGCCAATCGTCACGAACAGCGCCTCCTCGCCGGGGCTGGTCATGTTCTGCACCGCGGCCTCCAGGCCGCCGGTTCCCGACGCGGGGAAGACGACGACCTCGTTCTGGGTCTGGATGGCCCACTTGAGGCCCTCGCGGCACTCCGAGATCAGCTCCGCGAACGCCGGGCCGCGGTGGTTGATCATGGGCACGTCCATGGCCTTGCGGACGCGCTCCGGGACCGGCGTGGGTCCAGGTACGCGCAATTGGTAGGTCATGGCAGGAGGGATTCTATCGGACAGCGTCTCCGTCGACGGCCGATTTCAGCGGGGTCGGCCAGGGCTCGTCAGAGTCGATCCTGACCACCTTGGTCGGCCCTTGATAGAGCAGCCCCTCGCGGCCGGGCATCTCTCTTCCGGGGGGCAAGCTCAAGATCCGGAAGACCACCGCTTCGACATATCCGCGGCCGTCGGCTGGGCGCACGACCAGGGTGCCGGAACCCGGCCACGAGTAGGCGACACCGCCATCGAGCTGCTCCGACGAGCCCTCGAGCGCCTGCGCGAAGACGGTCTCGGCAACCCCGAGGTCGGTGCAGCGCAGCTCCGCGCCCAGGAATTCGGCCTCGATCAAGCTACCGTCCTTGGGTGCCGGTTCGCGCTCCGCGGACCAGGCGCCGCCCTGCTGGGCCAGCTGGATCACGGCGCCCAGCCCGAGGCGGGGATGCAAGAAACATTCCCGCCAACCGGGGTCGCTGAGGTCGATCTTGATCGGCTCGATGCCAAGCGAGCGCAGCCGTTCGATCCGGGCCACGATGTCCGGCACCTTGAAGGTGAAATGGTGCGGGCCTTCACCGCTGTGCTCGAGAAAGCGGAGCAGGAAATCGTCCTCGGGATCGGGGATCGGCTCCAGGGCCTCGAGGCGGATGCCGCCCGCAAACTGCGCCTGGGCACCGCGCCAGCTCTTCTCGGTGAAGCGCGCCACCTCCCGCCCTCCGGCGCCGCGGGCGGCACGCGCAAGGGCCTCGTCGACGCTGTTCACGCCGACCGCAAAGTGGTCGAGCAAGGGCCTGTCAGCCACTCAGCGGAGACCCAACCGGACTGTCAGTGAGCGATCTACGACGTGTACGGCAGGAGGGCGATGTGCCGAGCCCGCTTGAGGGCGATGGTGAGGCGGCGCTGGTGGCGGGCGCAGGTCCCGGTGACACGCCGCGGCAGGATCTTGCCGCGCTCGGAGATGAAACGGCGCAGCCGTGCCACCTCCTTGTAGTCGATCTCCTCGATCTTCTCGACGCAGAAGCTACAGACCTTGCGATGCTGGCGGCGCGGGCCGCGATCCATGTCAGCCATCGCCATGGTCAGAAGGGAATGTCATCCGGGTCGATGTCCTGGGCGTCCTGCGGTGCCGCGGCCGCGGCCGGAGCCCCTGCCGTGGCGGGCGCGGCTGCTCCCGGGGTCGGCGCGAACTCCGCCTCAGAGATGGCCTCTCCGCCACCGCTGCCGCCACCGCCTGAGCCACGCGACTCGAGGAATTGAACGTCCTGGGCGTTGATCTCGGTGGTGGTGCGCTTCTGGCCGTCCTGGCCCTCCCATGAGCGCGTCTGCAGCCTGCCCTCGACATAGACCATCGAGCCCTTCTTGAGGTACTGGGCGCAGATCTCGGCGAGGTTGCGCTTGCCCTGGTTCCACGCCACCACGTTGTGGAAATCGGTGAACTCCTTGCGCTCGCCATCCGGGCCGGTGCCATAACGGTTGGTGGCGATCCCGAAGCGGGTCATCGCGGTGCCCGACTGCGTGTAGCGCATCTCGGGGTCGCGGGTCAGGCGGCCGATGAGCATTGCCTTATTGAGGTTCATGGGGCAGCCTCCTTCTCGGGTGCCGCAGTCTCAGCCGCGGGCTCTGGCGCGATGGTGGGCTCGCTTGCGTGGTCCACCTTGGTTGACTCTAGCTCGGCGTCGGCGGCGATGCCATCGACGTCCTCCTCGTTGTAGGTCGCCGGACCCTCGTCGGTGGGCGGCTGGTAGATCGCCGCGATGTCCTCAGCCGACGCCTCAGGCACGACCACCTCGATCTGCCCGATCGCCGGGGTGTCGCGACGCACCAGCAGGTGCCGGAAAACGGTGTCGGAGATCTTGAGGACGCGCTCCAGCTCGACGATCTTGTCACTGCCGATATCGAAGTTGGAGACCACGTAGTGGCCCTCGCGGAACTGCCCGACACGATAGGCCAGGCGCCGCTTACCCCATGCCGCGGTCTTGGTTACATTGCCGCCATTGGCCACCACCAACTGGTGGACGCGGTCAGTGGCTGTCGCAAGCTGCTCGTCGTCGAGCTCTGGCTTGACGATGAACATCAGCTCGTAGGACGTCAAAAAAGTACCTCCTTCCTTCGGGTTTGGCCGCCTCCCGCTCGTAAATTCGAGCCGCCGGGACGGTCAGAAAGGTTGAGGCGGCGATTCTATCAGTCACCTCCACGCAGGACCGACGAGCTGGGGCAGAAGTCGTTGAGGGCGCAGGCGGGGCAGTCGGGCTTGCGTGCGTTGCAGACCCGGCGTCCGTGCATGATCAGGCGCAACCCGAAGTCTGACCACGTCTCCGGAGGCAGCATCCTGCAGACCTCGGCCTCGATCTTGACCGGGTCCTTCTGCCGGGTCAGGCCCAGCCTCGCGCTGAGACGCGTGACGTGGGTATCCACCGCCAGCCCGGGCAAGCCAAAGGCCACTCCCAGGACAACGTTGGCGGTCTTGCGCCCGACCCCCGGCAGCGTCACGAGGTCCTCCATCCGCGGCGGCACCTGACCGTCGAAACGATCCACCAGGGCTTTGCAGCAGCCGATGATCGACCTCGTCTTGGCACGAAAGAACCCGGTCGGCTGGATCATGTTCTCGAGCTCGGCGGGATCGGCCTCGGCGAAGGCGCGCGCATCGGGGAAGCGCTTGAAGAGGGCGGGGGTGACCCGGTTCACCCGCTCGTCGGTGCACTGGGCGCTGAGGATGGTTGCAATCAGGAGCTGCAGCGGGTTGTGATGGACAAGGGCGCACTCGGCCTGCGGATAGGCCGCCGCCAGCCGCCCTTCGGCCAGCCTTGCGCGCGCGAAGATCTCGGCTTTGGTGCCGAGCTTGATGCGGGGCTCCCGCCGCGCCCGGGCCTTGGGCCGGCGGGTGCGCGCCGCCACGGATCGAGGGCTGGCCTTGGTGGCGATCTTTGGCATCCGGCAATTCTCGGTGAGAGCGCAATCCTGGGGCCTATGGCGAGATCGGCGGCACGGGTTTGAAACGGGATGTACCGGGTAAGCCACATCGTGGATTTCCAAACATTTCTTAACCGGTTCTTTCCCGTCCCCACCAGGCACCAGGGCTATCACGGAGAGGACGAAAAGAAAACCGGCCTGCTTAGTGACAAGGACAGAGACATGAACACGATGGACAGCAAGACAATCGAGAAGCTGATCAAAGACCTGGGTCTCCCAGGCCGTCTCGTCGAGGTCACCGGCAGGCTGATCACAGTCGAACTCCTCGACGACCGCAGCGAGCGCTTCGAGCGCCACGAGCTGGGCGTCTCAGAGTTCTGCGACCTGCTCCTGGACTGGCGGCAGAAGTTGATCGAGCGCGAAGTCTCGGCTACCGCCGCGAAGGCGGCGTTGGCAAAGTCCACCGCTCCGGCCGCGGCTTAGGGTTCGCCCGGAGGCGCAGCCGCAAGCTGCCCTCGATCGCCTCGCTGGACGCGACCAGGGCACTGAACTCGCCCCGGTCCAGCATCCCCCGGAGCTCCCACTTGATGGCTCCGCGCCCCTCACCGGCGCCGACGTGGCTGGTGACATCGCGGGCCCCATGGAGTACCTCGACGGCCTCGTAGCCGTTGGCGTACGCCTCCTGGACCGCAAGGCGGACGAGGTCGACCGCGCCCAGCACGTCATAGCCATGGACGTCGACCAGGCGGACGCGGCTGGTGGTTCTGGGTCCGGGGCGAGGCCGATTCTCGACCTGCCACGGCCGGGGACGGCGGCGGGGCATGGGCTCAATGTACAGTCTGCCGGGTGGAATACCGCCAGCTCGGCAGGAGCGGCCTCACGGTCAGCAGCATCGCCCTTGGCTCCTGGCTGACGTACGGCAACCAGGTCGACAGCGAAACCAGCACCGCCTGCGTCCGCCGCGCCTTCGACCTCGGGGTCATCCTCTTCGACACCGCCGACATCTACCACGTCGGCGCCGGCGAGACCGAGCTGGGCAAGGCCCTCGACGGGATCACCCGTTCGGATTACGTACTCGCCACCAAGTGCTTCTGGCCGATGAGCGACAACGCCAACAACCGCGGGCTGTCGCGCAAGCACATCTTCGAGTCTGTGGAGGGGAGCCTGCGACGCCTGCGCACCGACTACATCGACCTTTACCAATGCCATCGCTACGACGATGACACGCCGCTGGAGGAGACCCTGCGGGCGCTGGACGACCTGATCACCCAGGGCAAGATCCTTTACGCCGGCATCAGCGAGTGGCGCCCGGAGCAGATCCAGGCCGCCATTGAATTTGCCCACGAGCACGACCTCGACCAGATCGTGAGCTCGCAGCCGCAGTACTCGATGCTCTACCGGCGGATCGAGAAGAGCGTCATCCCGCTGTGCGAGGCGGCCGGCATCGGTCAGCTGGTGTGGTCGCCGCTGGCCCAGGGCGTGCTCACCGGCAAGTACAAGCCCGGCGAGGCGCCACCACCCGACTCCCGCGCCGGCGACGACCGAACCAACAACAGCATCGGCGAGTTCCTCAGCGATGAGACGCTGGCCGCGGTCCAGAAGCTGCGCCCGATCGCCGAAGGCGCCGGCCTGACGATGTCGCAGCTGGCGCTGGCCTGGGTCCTGCGTCAGCCCAACGTCAGCGCGTGCCTGGTCGGGGCCGCCCGGCCGGAGCAGGTGGAGGAGAACGTCAAGGCCTCAGGGGTGCGCCTCGATGAAGCCACCCTCGACGCCATCGACGAAGCCGTCGCGGGCGTCATCGCCCTCTAAGACGGCGGCGCATTGGAGGCTGTCGGCGGTGACTCTCCCGCCCTTTAGGCCGCGTGGGCGGCTATTGGGATGACTGCGTCGACGTCGAGCCCGGGGGGGGCCACCAGCGCGCCGCGGATCTGATCCGGGCGCAGGTACTTGGTGGCGGCGGCGTTGATGTCATCAGCGGTGACGGTGTCGATGAGGTCGAACTGCTCCTTCTGGTCGCTCACCTTGCCGCGGTACAGCAGTTCGGCGGCGGCCAGGTAGCCCTGGGACATCGAATCCTCGCGGTCGAGAACGTAGCGACCCTTGAGCATCGCCTTGCCCTTCTCGACTTCTTCGGGACTGACGCCGTCGGCGACGATCTTCTCCATCTCGGCCACGATTGAGGCGACAGCGGTCGACGCCTTACCGGGGTCGGTGCCGGTATAGATGACCATGGTGCCGATGTCCGAGGCGAGGTCCAGCGACGAGCTGACGCTGTAGCAGAGGCCCTGTCTTTCGCGCACCGAGATGAATAGCCGGCTGCTCATTGAGCCACCGAATATGGCGCTCATCATGCGAGCCGCGATGACGTCCTCCTCGGGGTCGGAGTGCGAGAGGCCGGGGAGGGCCAGGCAGACATTGGCCTGCTGGATGTCGCGCTCCGTGTGTTCGTTGGTGGGCGGGCTGAAGGTACCCGGCAGAGCGGGGTCGAGGTCCTGCGCCGGCAGGTCGGCGAAATGGCGCTCGGCGAGGCTCCGGTTGAGCTCGTGGGTGACGTTGCCGGCGATCACCAGCGTCATCCGCCCGGGCGCATAGAAGCGCTTGCGATAGGCAACCACCTCGTCCCGAGAGACGCCTTTGATCACCTCCGGGAAGCCGATCACCCCCCAACCCAGCGGGGTGTCGCCATAGATCGCTCGACCGATCAGCTGGTAGACCTTGGCCTGCGGATTGTCCTCGTACATCTTCATTTCTTCGAGCACGACGCCGCGCTCGCGCTCCATCTCTTCGGCGGGGATCAGGGCATTGCGGAGCATGTCGGCGATGACGTCGACCGCCTGCTCGGTGTAGTCGGCTGCACCCTTCACGTAGTACGCGGTGTACTCCTCGCTGGTGAAGGCGTTGAAGCGGCAGCCCAGGGAGTCGATCTCGGTGGCGATCTGCAGCGTTGTCGGCCGGCGCGGTGTTCCCTTGAAGAAGAGGTGCTCCAGGAAGTGGGCGGTGCCGGCCACCGCGCGGGTCTCGTAGCGGGACCCGGCGCCGACGAAGAGCATCGCCGACATCGAGCCCGTGCCCCCGGGCACGGTGAGGACGGTGAGGCCGTTGTCGAGGGTGGAGATCTCCGCGGAACTCACGATCGGCTCAAGGATACTGGCCGGTTTGGC
>DAITAT010000010.1:0-17126 GCA_036824145.1 Candidatus Dormiibacterota bacterium | reverse complement strand
AAGACACCGAAGTCGAAGGTGACCTCGACCCGGGCCTGGCTGCTGGCGGCGCTGGCGCTGATCACCCCCGTGGGGCTGATCTTGGTCAACGTCGCGGCGTACGTGATGGCCCACCTGGCGGCATTTCGTGTCGGGATCACCGCCAGCGCCGTCGTCAGCACCATCGTCCTTAACGGCATCGCCGCCATCGCCGCCTACCGCTACGGCGTCGCCCGCTGGCCGGAGCTCAGTCGGGACCCCCGGCCCCAGCCGCTGGTACCGCGCCTCATACTCTGGCTGTTCGCGCCCCAGCGACGCCGCGCGGTGATGGTGGAGGCGGTTTTCATCCTCTCGCTGGCCGCTGCCCTGGGCGGGGTGCTGACCTACCGCGGCCTCAGCGATCCCACCCTGCTGCCCAACTTCTCCACCCTGCTCGGCGGGCTCGTCGGCCTGGTCCTGGCGCTGCCCTTGATCGTGGCCGCGATCTATCGGCGCGAGACCAGCCGTCGCCGCCGGCGCCGCTACCGAACCCGGTGACCGGCACCCGTAACCGGCTGCTCCAGGGCGACTGCCTCGAGGTCCTGCCGGCGCTGGCTGACGGCACCTATGGGTTGATTTACCTCGACCCACCCTTTAACACCGGCCGGGAGCAGTCGTTGGCGCGGATGACAGCGCGCCAGTCTGCGAGCGGCGACCGCACCGGCTTTGGGGGCCGCCCCTACAAGACCAGCCGCGGCGCCCGCCGGTCCTATCCCGACAGCTTTGACGACTACACCGGCTGGCTCCGGCCGCGCCTGACTGAGGCGCACCGGCTGCTGGCCGACCACGGCACCCTGTATCTGCACGTCGACTACCGCGAGGTCCACTACTGCAAGGTCCTGCTGGACGGGATCTTCGGGCGCGACAACTTCCTCAACGAGGTGATCTGGGCCTACGACTACGGAGGGCGCTCGAAGCGCCGCTGGCCGGCCAAGCACGACAACATCCTGGTTTATGCCAGGGATCACCGGCGCTACGTCTTCAACTACAACGACCTCGACCGCATCCCGTACATGGCACCCGGGTTGGTGACCGCCGAGAAGGCGGCCCGAGGCAAGACCCCCACCGACACCTGGTGGCAGACGGTCGTCCCCACCAACAGCGGCGAGCGCACCGGCTACCCGACCCAGAAACCGCTGGCGATCCTGTCGCGAATCGTGCGGGCGTCGTCGCGCCCCGACGACGTCGTGCTCGACTTCTTCGCCGGCTCGGGGACCACCGGGGTGGCGGCGGCACAGGCGGGCCGAGCCTTCACCTTGGTCGACAGCTCGGCGGAGGCCATCGCCGTGATGCGCGCCCGGCTCGACCAGCTGGGCATCCCCTACCGGCTCGGGTAGCCTTGCTGGCGTCCGGGCTAGTTGAGGCGCTCCACGATCATCGCCATCCCCTGCCCGCCGCCGACGCACATCGTCTCCAGCCCATATGTCTTGTCCAGGGTCTGGAGGTCGTTCAGCAGCGTGGTCATGATGCGGGCGCCGGTCATGCCGAAAGGATGGCCTAGCGCGATCGCGCCCCCGTGCGGGTTGAGCTTCTCCATGTCCCAGGCGACCTCGCGGGAGACAGGGATGACCTGGGCCGCGAAGGCCTCATTCAGCTCCACGACATCGATGTCATCGACCGTCATGCCGGTCTGCGCGAAGACCTTGCGGCAGGCCTCGATCGGGCCCACGCCCATGATCGCGGGGTCGAGGGCGCTCACCGCTGATCCGAGGATCCGCGCCAGCGGCTTGATCCCCAGCTGCTTCGCCTTCTCGTCCGACATCACCACCACCGCGGCGGCGCCGTCGTTGAGGGGGCAGGCGTTACCGGCGGTGACCCGGCCGTCTTCCTTGAACACCGGCTTGAGCTGCGCCAGGCCCTCGAGGGTGGTGCTGGAACGGATGCCGTCATCCTGGCTGACCTCGGTTCCGTCGGGGGTGGTGACTGGGATGATCTCGTAGGCGAAGATGCCCTCGTCGCGCGACCGGGTGGCCTTCATCTGGCTCTCGTAGGCGAACTGGTCCATCTCCTCGCGGGTGATGCCGTACTTGACGGCGACGTTTTCGGCTGTCATCCCCATCGTGATGTAGGCGTCGGCGATGGCCTCCGGACCGGAGAGGCGGATGTTGATGTCCTCGGCGTGGGGAATGGTGTTGACGCGAGAGCAGCACTCCACCCCAGCGGCGACGATCGCGTTGGCCTCACCCGCCTTGATGGCGTGGTAGGCCATCCGGATCGACTGCAGGCTGGATGCGCAGAAGCGATTGACGGTGGTGCCGGGCACGCTGTCCGGCAGGCCGCTGAGGAAGACGGCCAGGCGACCGACGTTCATGCCCGTCTCGCCCTGCGGGAAGCCGCAGCCGCAGATGAGGTCTTCGATCTGGTCATGAGGCAGCTCGGGTACCTTTTCCAGCACCTTCTGGACGATGTACCCCAGCATGTCGTCGGGGCGGACGTTTACCAGCGAGCCCTTGCCGGCACGACCGATGGGCGAGCGACCAGTGGCAACGATGACGGCTTCAGGCATCTCAAAACCTCAGTGGTGGACCGGCCGTCGATTCTAACCCGCTGGCCCCAGTCGCGGTTCGTCGCGCGCCCGAGTGCCGGGGCCCGGGCAGAATAAGCTGCCATCGTGCCTGACCGCCAAATTTACGATCGACCCCTCTCCGAGCGTCCTCGCCTGGTCAAGCTGGGGGTCAAACCAGGCCAGAAGATCTCCGTCCTTGGCATCGAAGAGGCGGGGTTTGCCAGCGAGTTGGAAGACGCAGGCGCGGATGTCAACATACGCCTGCGTCGCCACTCCGACATCCTCTTCTACGCCGCCCAGAGCTTCCGCGACCTCGAGCGGATCGGCGCCCTGCGCGGCTACATCGTCAGCAACGGCGCCATCTGGGTGATCCGCCGCAAGGGCAAGGACGCGCCGCTGAAGGACATCGACGTGATCGAGGCCGGGCTGGCGGCGAGGATGGTCGACAACAAGATCGCCGCGTTCTCAAAGACGCACGCCGCCATGCGGCTGGTCATCCGCCTGGTCGACCGGTGAGCGCCAGGCTCGAGACCGCGCGACGGCGCCGCTTCCGGCCGGTCCTGCCGGTCGACCTGCGGCTGACTCTCGGCCCGCTGCAACGCGCCGGGCGGTGGGACCCGTCGGTGCGCGTCAGCAACCGCGAGACGTGGCGCGCCACGCGCAACCCCGATGGGCTTGCGACGGTCCGCTACATCGCGGACGGCGACGAAATCGAGGTCGAGGCCTGGGGACCGGGAGCGGAGCTGGAGCTCGAACGCGCGCCGCGGGTGCTCGGCGCCGGCGACAGCCTCGAAGGCTTCGTCCCGCACCACGCGGTCGTGGCCCAGCTTCACCATCGCTTCGCCGGCCTTCGGATCGGCCGCACCGAGGCCGTCTTCGAGGCGCTGGTGCCGACGGTCTTCGAACAGAAGGTGATCGGGGCCGAAGCGCGTTCCGGATACGGCCGCATGATTCGTGCCCTGGGTGACCCGGCACCCGGACTCGCGGGCATGACGTCGCCACCCGGCGCCGCACGGCTAGCGCGAACGCCCTACTTCGAGTTCCATCCCTTTGCCGTCGAGCGCCGGCGGGCGGAGACCCTGATCGGCGCGGCGCGCCGGGCGTCATGGCTGGAAGCATGCGCCGAGCTGCCTCCGGCGGAGGCGCAAGCGCGGATGCTGGCTCTCCACGGCGTCGGCCCCTGGTCGGCGGCGGAGGTGGCGATGGTGGCACTGGGAGACGCAGACGCCGTCTCGGTGGGCGATTACCACCTCCCCAACGTGGTGGCCTGGGCGCTGACCGGCAACCCGCGCGGCGACGACGCCATGATGCTGGAGCTCCTGGAGCCCTACCGAGGCCATCGAGGCCGGGTCATACGCCTGCTCGCGGCCGGCGGAGTCGGGCCACCGCGCCGGGGCCCACGCCTGGCTCTGCGCCGGATGGAGCTGGGCTAGAAGGAGAACCGGCGGCTCAGTTGAGCCGCTCGATGATCATCGCCATCCCCTGGCCGCCGCCGACGCACATCGTCTCCAAGCCGTAGGTCTTGTCGAGGGTCTGGAGGTCGTTGACCAGGGCGGTCATGATGCGCGCGCCGGTCATGCCAAACGGGTGGCCCAGCGCGATCGCGCCGCCGTGGGGATTGAGCCGATCCATGTCCCACCCCACCTCCCGCGATACCGCCAGCACCTGCGACGCGAAGGCTTCGTTGAGCTCGACGAGGTCGATGTCCGCGACCGTCATCTCTGCCCCCGCGAGCACCTTGCGCACCGCCTCGATGGGGCCCACGCCCATGATCGTGGGGTCCACGCCGCTGACCGACGAGGCCACGATGCGAGCCAACGGCTTGATCCCGAGCCGAGCCGCCTTCTCGGCCGACAGCACGACAACCGCGGCGGCGCCGTCATTGAGTGGGCAGGCGTTGCCGGCGGTGACCCTGCCATCTTCGCGGAAGACGGGCGCCAGCGAGGCCAGCTTCTCCAGCGTGGTGTCGGCGCGGATGCCGTCGTCGGTGGTGACCTCCACCCCCGCCGGCGTTACCACCGGGATGATCTCGCGAGCGAAGACGCCGGTGTCTCGGGCCCGCGCCGCCTTCTGCTGGGAGCCCAGGGCGAAGACATCCATGTCCTCGCGACTGACGTTGTATCGGTCGGCCACGTTCTCCGCGGTCACGCCCATCTGAATGTATCCCTCCATCCCACTGGGCAGGCCCAGCGGGGACCCCGGAACGGCGCCGGCGCCGGCGCCCAGCAGGCGCGGGTTCTTGTCCTCGTCGGTCATACCGCCACGACCGACGCGGCTGTAGGATTCGACGCCGGCACAGACGAAGGTGTCGCCCTCGCCGGCCTTGATGGCGTGGAAGGCCATCCGGATCGCCTGCAGGCTGGAGGCGCAGAAGCGGCTCACGGTGGTGCCCGGAACCGTCAGCGGCAGCCCGCTGATGAACACCGCCAGCCGCCCGATGTTCATCCCCTGCTGGAGCGCCGGGTAACCGCAGCCGCAGATGAGGTCGTCGATGTCTTGGGCTGGCAGCTCAGGCACCTTGTCGAGGACCTTGCGCACCACGTGGCCGACGAGATCGTCGGGGCGGACGTCGATAAGCGACCCCTTCCCGGCACGACCGATGGGGCTGCGACCGGTGGCTACGATGACGGCCTCGGGCACAGGGACAGGATACGAAGAACCAGGGGGTGGGTGGGGGCGGGCGCCCGACTTGCCCACGGGCGTCAGACCACCTACGCTGGTAGCCCGTGGCCGACACCCGCCCCAACATCCCCCCGCCGATCAACGACCCGATCCGCTCCTATGCTCCCGGCTCGCCCGAGCGGGCCAGGCTTAAGGCGCGGCTGGCGGAGCTCAGCGACGCGGGCACCGCGGTCCCCCTGGTCATCGGCGGTAAGCGCGTTGGCGGCACCGGGATGGTGCCCATCCGGGCCCCGCACCGGCGCGAGCTGGAGGTCGGCGAGCACGCTGTGGGCGGCACCAAGGAAGTCGACGCCGCCATCAAGGCCGCGCTGCAAGCCCGGGTCGGCTGGGCGGCGACCCCTTACGTCGACCGCGCCGCGGTCTTCCTCCGCGCGGCCGCGATGCTGGCCGGCCCCTGGCGCGACACCATCAACGCCGCCACCATGCTGGGCCAGAGCAAGAACGTGATGCAGGCGGAAATCGACGCCGCCTGCGAGCTTGTCGATTTCCTGCGCTACAACGTCCATTACGGCGACCACATCTTGCGCCAGCAGCCGGTGAGTGACACTGTCGCTTGGAACCGGCTCGAGTACCGGCCGCTGGAGGGCTTCGTCTTCGTGGTCTCGCCTTTCAACTTCACATCTATCGCGGGCAACCTGCCCACCGCCGTGGCCCTGATGGGCAACACCGTTGTCTTCAAGCCGTCGCACGAAACGATGCTGGTCTGCCATTTCCTGATGCGGATGTTCGAAGAGGCGGGCCTGCCACCGGGCGTCATCAACATGGTCAGCGGCGACTCCGCCAAGATCGCGGAGCAGGTCCTCGCCCGTCGCGAGCTGGCCGGCATCCACTTCACTGGCTCCACCGCGGTCTTCCAGTCGATGTGGAGCAAGGTCGGCGCCAACATCGCGCACTACCGCACCTATCCCAGGCTGGTCGGCGAGACCGGCGGCAAGGACTTCATTTTCGCCCACCAGTCCGCCGACGTGGCTTCGCTAACCACGGCGCTGGTGCGAGGAGCGTTCGAGTACCAGGGCCAGAAGTGCTCGGCGGCGTCACGCGCATACATCCCCAAGTCGATGTGGAAGCGGATGAAGAAGGACATCACCGACCAGGTCGACAGCATCGATATCGGAGATGTCGCCGACTTCCGGAATTTCATGGGGGCGGTGATCAACGAGTCCGCCTTCAAGCGCCACAAGGCCGCCATCGCCGAGGCCAAGCGCTCGACCAAGGCCGATGTCGTCGCCGGCGGTGACACCGACAGCCGGGACGGCTGGTTCGTGCGGCCGACGATCATCGAGGCCAGCGGACCGGATTACCGGACCATGCGCGACGAGCTCTTCGGGCCGATCCTGACGGTCTATCCCTACCCCGACAAGGAGTTCGACAAGACGCTCGAGATCTGCGACAGCACCAGTCCCTATGGGCTGACCGGCGCCATCTTCGCCCGCGACCGGGCGGCGGTGACGGCGGCGTCCGATCGACTTGTCAATGCGGCCGGGAACTTCTACGTCAACGACAAGCCAACCGGCGCGGTGGTGGGGATGCAGCCTTTTGGCGGCGCCCGCGGCTCAGGCACCAATGACAAGGCGGGGTCCTACCTCAACCTGCTGCGGTGGGTAAGCCCTCGCACGGTCAAGGAGACGTACGTGCCGCCGACCGACTACCGCTACCCGCACATGGCGGAGGAGTAGGCGGGCCTCAGGTAGCTAGAGTTGCATCCGCACGAAGCGGCAGCGGCCCATGATCTCTCTCTCCAGACCACCATCGGTTCGCGTCAGGCGTACCAGCAGATCCTCGGTGACGCCGGCTTCGGGATAGACCAGGATCCCATCCGGCGCGAGCTGGTCCAGCCAGGGCTGGGGGATGGCGTCCACCGACGCCGAAACCAGGATGCGGTCATAAGGTGCCGCCTCCGGCCAGCCCCCGCGACCGTCGGCGGTCACCACCGCCACGCCTTCGTCGAAGCCGGCCGCGGCCAGGTTGCGGCGGGCCTGGTCGGCCAGCTCTGGCTGCACCTCGACCGTGATCACGCGCGCCCCCAGCACCGCCAGCGTGGCGGCGGCGTAGCCACTGCCGCCACCGATCTCCAGCACCGACAGCCCGGGACGGAGTCGCATGACGCTGAGCATCTCGGCCACCATCGACGGGGCGGAAATCGTGGCCGCGGGCCCGATCTCCAAGGCGACGTCTTCGTAAGCGACCTCGGCATGCTTTGCAGGCACGAACAGCTCCCGGGCAACGCGAGCGATGGCATCCAACGCGTCGGCGCCGAGCCGCGAGTCCTGGCGGAGGCGGCGCAACAGCCGATCGCGAGGCTCCTCGCGCCCGCCGCCGTTGCCTCCGAAGAGGTCCCTGACCCAACTCATGCCTAGACGATAGGACGAGCCGGTGCGCTCTAGAGGTAGCGCTCGGCGAACTTGGTGGCGACTTCCATGCCGCGCTTGCCGGCGACGCGCATCACCTGCGGCGCCACCGAGTTGGCGCCAACCAGTGCCTGGTAGTAGGCGGGCACGAAAGCCTCGGCGCTGTTGCGGGAGATCGCCCGCCCGATGCACCGACCGGCGTCGAACGCGGGCGCGCCCACCGGCCGCAGCGTCACGCGTCCCCGGGGGTCGCCCTTGGAGCCCTTGACGAACTCGGTCGCGATCGGACCGGGACAGATCAAGGTGACGTGCACGCCGCTCCCCTGCAGCTCGACGCGGAGCGCGTCGCTCAGGGCTTTGAGGGCGAACTTGGTAGCGCTGTAGCCGCCGCGGTAAGGGGCCGAGATATGGGACGCCACCGAGCCGAGGTTGACGATGTGCCCCCGGTGTCGCTCCAGCATCCCGGGCAGCGCCGCGCGGGTGGCGATATGCGGCGCCACGACGTTGACCTCGAAGACGTAGCGCAGGTCGGTCGGGTCGATCTCCGCGACCGCGGCGTTGAAGCCCAGCCCCGCGTTGTTGATGAGGACGTCGATGCCGCCAAGCTCCTTCTCCGCAGCGGCCACCATTGCCACCACCTCGGCCTCTTTCGAGACATCGGTGGGGATGACTGCCGCGGGGGCACCGCTGGCAGCCTCGATCACTGACGAAACGCGCTCCAGCTCGTCCTTTCGACGGGCAGCGATCGCCAGGCGCGCGCCTAGGCCGGCGAGCTCCAGCGCGGCCGCCTCACCGATGCCTCGCGAGGCCCCGGTGATGAGGATCCGGGCTCCGTCGATCTTCATGGCTTCCATTCCATCGGGTAGTCGGTCAGGTTGCGGTATCCGTCGGCGGTGACGATCACGGTGTCCTCCAGGCGCACGCCGCCTTCCTCGGGGCTGTACAGGCCGGGCTCGATGGTGATCACGTCGCCCGCCCGCAGCTCGATGTCGACATCGCTGACCCGGGGCGCCTCGTGCACCTCCAGGCCGACGCCGTGGCCGGTACCATGGATCATCGTTGGTACCCCCTCTCGTTCGAATCCCTTGGTGGAGGCGCCAAAACCGGCGTCGTACAGCGTCTGGCAGACTGCCCGGTGGATTTCTTGTCCGTTGACCCCGGCGCGGACCATTGAGAGCGCCTTCAGGTGCGCCCCCTTGACGGCGTCGTACATCCGCTGCCACGCCTCGTTGGGCTCGCCTACCACAAACGTGCGCGTGATGTCACCAAAGTAGCGGCTGCTCTTGCCGAAGGGGAAGATGTCGATGATCACGCCCTTGCCGGCGGGCAGGTGGCCGCTGTCCGACACGTGCGGGTCGGCGGCGCCCGACCCGCCCGCGGCGATGGTGCCGTCGGCGCCGCAGCCCTTGGCCAGTAGCTCGCTCTCGATGGCAGCGATCAACCGCGCGCTGGTGAGCGCCTCGCCGTCGGAGTAGAGCATGCCGTCGCGCACCTCGGCGGTCCGCAGGATCTCCCGGACGCGGTCGATAGCCGACTGCGCCGCCTGCTGACTGGTGCGAACGGCTTCCGCCTCGGTCTCAGTCTTGGCCCGCCGCTCGTCCTCGAAGAGTGGCTGGTCACTTAGGACCACGATGTCTTCTGCTTCGATGGCTCGCGCCAGTGCCACCGGGAACTCCGGCTCGACCCGCACCCTGTCGACGCCGGCGGCGCGCAGCTTCTCCGCGATCATGGCCCCGAAGGCGGCGAACTCTCCTTCCCCGGATCGGCGCTTCAGGAAATCGGCGTCGTCGAAGCGGGCGACATTGGCCACCTGGGCCTGCTTCTTGGCGCGGCCGTGCTCCAGGCCGCTGACATAGACCGTGCCCACGCGGTCGACCTCGATGTAGACCACCGGGTCGGGGGCCAGGAAGCCGGTGCGCCACAGAATGCTGGGGTGATGGTAGGACTCGCCGAACAGGACGATGGCCTCAGTCAAGGGTGTACCTCGATGCTCAAGATTTGGTGCTCCTCATTTTCACCGACGCCTTCGGCTGGGAAGTGCGGTCGGCGACTCAAAGAAGTCGGCGCCGTCTCTCACTCCGCAACCGGACGCGCGGGCAACATCCCCGTGCATTGGTGGTCGGCAAGGGACTCGAACCCCTGACCTCTCGGATGTGAACCGAGCGCTCTAACCAGCTGAGCTAGCCGACCGGCAGAGCCGATTCTATGCGCCGGGCCGGTCGCGGCCAGGGGCGGCCAGGGGTCTGCTGGCATACTTGGCCGCGTATGTCTCAGCGACGCCGGCGCTCCGGACTCTATTCCGGCGGCCGCCGCGGAAAAGCCCCGCGGGGCCCGGCCGTTTCGTCCACCCCCAGCCCCACTTTGGCGCCCGGGGCGCCGGTCCCCGCGGGGCCGCGGCTCGCCCGACAGCGCCGAAGGTGGCCCTGGATCCTGCTCGCGGTTTTACTCGTCCTGGCAGTGCCGGTGGGCTACTTGGGGTACAACATCGCCTCCACCCTCTGCGCCATCAGCGCCAACTGCAACGGCGGCAGCGGCAGCGGCGCGATCGCCAACAACACCGGCGGGGTCTCCGTCAGCGGCACCATCTTCGTCCTGCTGATGGGCTCGGACGAGCGCCGCGATTCAAGCGGCCACGTGGCCCCTGGGGACGTGCCCCACTCCGACACCATGATCCTGGTGGCGGTCGACACCGACCACAAGCAGGCGCGGATGCTCAGCGTGCCCCGCGACATGGTGACCACCATCCCGGGCTACGGCCCCATTCATCGCATCAACGAGGCCTACACCATCGGCGAGGCGCAGCACCTTGCCGGCGGTGGACCGGCGCTGGCGGTCAAAACCATGGAGCAGCTCACAGGGATTAACATTCCCTACTACGCCGTGACGACCTTTGACGGTTTCCGCCAAACCGTAAACGCGGTCGGCGGCGTCAACATCAATGTCGATCGGCCCATCACCGACCATGACTATCCCGGCCCGGGCAACGAGTACATGCCGGTATACGTGCCCGCCGGTCCCCAGCTGCTCGACGGCGAAAAATCTCTTGAGTACGTCCGCTCCCGGCACGACGACCCGCTCAGCGATTTCGGCCGCAACCAGCGCCAGCAGAAGTTCCTCAACGCCATCTCGCACAAATTGCTGCAGCCCTCGCGCATAAGCCAATTCCAACAATTCATGAGCATCGTCAAGAACAATGTTCGAACCAACCTCTCGCCGGGGCAGATCCTGTCCATCGCCCAGGCGATGATCTCGCTCGGGAAGGGCCACGTGCAGGCGTACGCGGTAGGACCAAACATTGTCACCAAGCCGACGTCCGGTCCTTACTTGTTGCTGGGCGATGTGCTGGTTCCCAATAAGGCGGCCATCACGGCGCTGGTGACGGCTTTTGTGCGCGGCGATCCGCCTCCCGCGCCGGGCGCGCCGAGCCCCTCTCCTACGCCCTGACGGGCTATCGGTTGACTAGGAGCTCAGGAGATGTCGTGCCAGTGCCCGTTCCCGAACTCGCCGGAGCTGCCTTCCTCTTCCTCGACCTTGAGGTGGAAGCGGGTGGCCACGTTCTGCTGGGCCATGTTCTTGGGGAGTCCGAGCTTGGTCAGCGCTCGGACCTCGTCGGCCATGACCTTGTCGCGGGCGGCTTCGATGGCGGCGATGATGTCGTCAACCAGCACCCGGAGATTCTACCGGTGGCGTACCGCCATGCAGCCACTGCTTTGCTGAGTGTTAACCAAGCACGCGAGAGAATCAACGCGATGCTGGCAGTGCTCGAAGCGGAAAGAGTCGCGATCGCGGACGCGCGCGAACGGGTGCTGGCGGCACCAGTCGTCGCCGGCCGCGACCTTCCGGGCTTTGACAACTCCTCGATGGACGGCTTCGCGATCCGCGCCGGCGACGTCTCTCAAGCCGAGGCGACTGCGCCGGTGCGACTGCGGGTCACCGGTATCTCGGCGGCCGGTGGTGCCTTCGCCGGTGAGGTCGCGCCCGGGACCGCGGTCCGGATCATGACCGGCGCGCCGATTCCCAGGGGGGCGGACGCCGTCATCGAGGTCGAGGAGACGTCGATGGACGGCGAGAGCGTGCTTGTTCGCCGCGCGGCCGCGGTCGGGCGCAACCTGCGCCCCGCGGGCGGCGACCTGCGCCGCGGCGAGCTCGCGCTCGAAAGGGGCGCCCACGTGGGCCCGGCGCAGCTGGCGCTGCTGGCCGCCCTCGGTACCGAGACGGTAGAGTGCGTCCGGCGGCCGGTGGTGGCGCTGGTGCCGACCGGAGACGAGGTCGTCGATGCGGGTCACGAGCCCGGCGCGGACCAGCTCTATGACGCCATCACGCCGGCGCTGGCGGCAGCCGTGTCGGCGGTCGGCGGACTCCCCATGCGGGTCCTGCGTGCCCGCGACGATGTCGACGACGTCCGGCGCGCGCTTCGACAGGCGGCCGAGGCCGACTTCGTGCTGTCGGTCGGCGGCGTCAGCGTGGGTGACCGGGACCTCGTCCGCCCGGTGGTCGAGGAATTGGGAGAGCTGGACTTCTGGAAGGTCGCGGTACGGCCGGGCAAGCCGCTGGCGGTGGGCCGGGTGCTGGGCAAACCCTTCGTCGGCCTGCCTGGCAACCCAGTCTCGGCGCTGGTCGGCTTCGAGGTCTTCGTCCTGCCGGCGCTGCTGGCGATGGGCGGCCGTGGTGGCTGGCAGCGACCGTCGGTTACGGCGGAGCTGACTGAGCCCCTGGACACACCGCAGGGTCTTCGCACCTTTGCGCGCGCCCGCCTGGAGGCCCGACCGGACGGGCCGCCACTGGCGCACCCGGCGCCCGGACAGGGCTCTCACCAGGTCCGCTGGCTGGCGCGGTCAAACGCCCTGCTGGACATCCCCGAGGGCGTCGGTGTGCTGCCCGCCGGCGCCAGCGTTGTCGCGCTGCTGGTGGACCAGCCCCCAGGGCCGCCGTTGTGACGCGGCCAGCGACGCTGGGACTGGCGCTGGTGCTGCTCCTGCTCGGCTGCAACTCGTCCCAAACGGCCACCCGAGCAACTCCCCGCCCCTCCGGGTCGGCTACGCCCAGCGGCGGGCTTGATGCCGGCTGGATCCTCCACGCAGATAACGCCGGCGGCTTCGCGGTCGCCTTCCCAGATGCCTGGGCGCTGGCGATGAGCGATTCCCCGACGCTCAGCGACGACCTGGCCGCGATCGCCGCGCAGCAGGCCGAGCTCGGCGGATTCTTCACCACTGCGTTCGCACCCAGCAAGACGACCGGCCTCGTCCTGCTGGCCGCCGATCCGCGCACGGTGGCTTCGGGATTCACGACCAACGCCAGCGTCTTCCGGAGCGACCTCGGTCCTGCGGCCCGGGCGCCCGATCTCGGAGCGATCACGCAGGGAAAGCTGGGCGCGCTGAACAAGGACAGCACCATCACCGGCACCATCGACCGCCGCCATGTCCAACTGGGCGGTCAAGACGCGTCGAGGATCGCCTACGTCTTCAAGAGCGGGGGCACGAGTGTGGAGGTGGCGTCGTATCTGCTGGTCGTCGACCTAGGCAAGAACCGGCTGGAGTACGAGCTCACGATCGGCTCGGCGATAACCGACTACGCCCAGTTGTTCGACAAGGTCGCTGCCACGTTTGTGCTGGGTTCTTTCAAGACCCGCCCCGCCACCCCATCCCCGACGATCAGCATCAACCCCAACGGACCCGGACCCGCGACCCCCTCGCCCTAGCCAACGGGCTAGCATTACCCTTCGCCGCCGTCGCGGGACGGCGCGCGGGACAGATGCTTCGACAGGGGTGAATATGGCCAAGTACACGCCGGAGACCATCCGCAACATCGCCATCCTGGGCCACAGCCATGACGGTAAGACCACGCTGGCGGAAGCCATGCTGCTGGCGGCCGGGGCGATCCCGCGAATGGGAAGCACCGACGCGGGTACCGCGACCCTTGATTTCGAGCCCGAGGAGCAGAAGCACAACATCTCCATCGGCGCGGGCATAGGCCATCTCGACTGGCTCGACACCAAGATCAACCTGGTTGACTGCCCGGGCTTCGCCGACTTCATGGGCGAGGCGGTGAGCGGGTTGCGCGCGGTGGAGGCGGCGATGGTGGTGGTCAGCGCGGGCAGCGGTATCGCGGTCGGCACCGAAGCCGCCTGGGAGCTGCTGGCGGAGCGTGGCGAGCCGCGTCTGGTGGTGGTCAACAAGCTCGACAAGGAGAACGCCGACTTCCTCGCCACGCTGGCGGCGATGCAGCATCTCGAGCCCAAGCCGGTGCCGCTGCATCTGCCCGTTGGCAGGGAGGCCGACTTCAAGGGCGTCGTCGACCTGCTCCATCGCCGCTGCTACATCTACGACAGCCCGGGACAGGCACACGAAGAGGACATCCCCGCCGACATGGCGGCCGATGTCGAGACCTACCGCACCCAGCTCGTCGAGGCCGCTTGCATGGCCGACGACGCGCTCCTGGAACACTACCTGGAGGGCGTTGAGATCGCCGATGAGGAGATCGTGCGCGCCACCCACGAGGGCATCCGGTCGGGCTCGGTGGTGCCGGTGCTGTGCACTTCGGCGATCACCGGGGTGGGAGTGCGCCAGGTGCTCCACGCGATCAACGAGCTGATGCCGTCGGCCGCGGAGCAGCCCGCGTCGGAGGCGGAGGAGCACGGCGGACTTCCGCCCGACCCCAATGGCCCAGCGGCGGCACTGTGCTTCAAGACCACCGCGGACCCCTTCGTGGGCCGCATCAATTATCTCAAGGTCATCTCGGGAACGCTCAAGCCGGACCAGAACCTGTTCAACGCCGCCCGCAACCAGGTCGAGCGCCTGGCCGCCCTCACGGTGCCGCTGGGCAAGACGCTGCAGCCGGTGACCGAACTGGTGGCGGGAGACATCGGTGCCGTCAGCAAGCTCGCCGCCACCCTCACCGGCGACGCCCTCGCCGCCAAGGAGACCCAGGTGACGGTGGCGCCGGCCAAGCTGCCGGTCCGCACCTACCAGATGGCGATCGAGGCCAAGAGCAAGGGCGAGGAGGAGAAGGTCTTCGCGGGCATCCGCAAGCTGCTCGATGAGGACCCCACCCTGGAGCTGACTCGCGAGGAGACCACCCACGAGCAGATCCTTCGCGGCACCGGGGACGTGCACCTGGATGTCGCCCTCGAGAAACTGAAGCGCAAGTACGGCGTCGAGGCGCAGCTGAAACTTCCGCGGGTGCCCTACCAGGAGACCGTGACCGGCACCGCCAAGGTCGACAAGAAGCACAAGAAGCAGTCCGGAGGCGCGGGCATGTACGGCCACTGCGTCATCGAGGTGAGCCCGGGCGAGCGTAACGCCGGCCTCGTCTGGGAGGACAAGATCTTTGGCGGCTCCATCCCCCAGAACTTCCGCCCCTCGGTCGAGAAAGGCGTCCGCAAGGCGATGGAGGAAGGCGTCCTCGTCGGCAGCCCCATCGTCGACGTCCACGTCAAGCTCCTGGACGGTTCCACCCACCCCGTCGACGGCAAGGACATCGCCTTCCAGATCGCGGGAGCGATGGCCATGCGCGAGGCCTGCCGGGAGGCCCACCCGGTGTTGCTGGAGCCGATCATGGACGTCGTCGTGACGGTGCCCGAGAGGTTCATGGGCGACGTTATGTCCCTGCTCAGCGGCAAGCGCGGCAAGGTCGGGGCGACCGAGATGGTGGCGGGCGGCAAGACCCAGATCAGCGCCCAGGTGCCACTCAAGGAGATGTATGAGTTCCCCAAGGAGCTGCGATCGATGACCCAGGGCCGCGGCACCTTCACGATGGAGTTCTCGCGGTACGAGGAGGTCCCGGCGCACGTCGCCCAGCCGCTGATCGAGGCCTACCAGAAAGAGAACGCGGGCAAGGTCGCCGCCGAGGTCTGAGCCGGTGACGCCCGTTTCGGGGTCGTCTGCTAACCTCGGGGCGAGGGATGGAGGTGCGCAAAATTCGCTTCCGCGCGCCTTCCGCTGGCAACCAACGGGCCGAACCCGATGCACCACCGGGCCGGTCCCCAAGCTCCGGAGCAGATGGGCAACGTAATCGTGGTCGCCAACCAGAAGGGCGGCGTCGGCAAGTCAACGACCGCACTCAGCCTGGGCCACGCCCTGCACGAGCAGCGGAAGAGGGTTCTCCTTGTCGACCTCGACTCCCAGGCCCACCTGACGCTGATGTCGGGGGTGGAACTGGGGGCCGGCGACATGTCGGCCTACGACGTGTTGATGGCGGGCGCCCTGGCGGCCGACGCCATCCAGGAGATCGCCCCCGGGCTGGACATCATCCCGGGCAGCATCCAGTTGGCCACCGGCGAGGTCGATCTCAGCCGGCGCTCCAACCGCGAGTACCGGCTCCGAGAAGGGATGCTGGCGGTCCGGGACATCTACGACTTCACGATCATGGATTGCCCGCCGAACCTCGGCCTGCTGACGGTAAACGCCCTGACCGCGGCCGACAGCGTGCTGATCCCTCTGCAGCTTGACTTCCTCGCGCTCAAGGGCATGCAGCTTTTGCTCAACACGATTTCCGAGGTTCGGTCCAGCACCAACCGCGAGCTGGAACTTCTCGGTATCCTGCCAACGATGGCTCGTGCTCGATCCCTCCACTCAGCCGAGGTCGAGGCGAGCGTGCGGGAGTTCTTCGGTGACACCATCTTCACGGCTGTGATCCGGAGTTCGGTGCGCTTCCCGGAAGCCGCCGCGGGCTTGCGGTCGATCCTGGAGTACTCCCCCCGTCATCCCGGCGCCGAGGCTTACCGGACCTTGGCCGGTGAAGTCCTGCAGCGGACCTCAAACAAAGTAGGGGTCGGTGCTTGACTAACAGTAGGTTGTGTGTAGGATGCGTACTTAACACCATATCTAGTGGCCCAGCACCTATGAACCACTTCACCTACCACCGCTTGGGAGCCTAGATGTCAGCGATCGTCAAGCTGCTTGCTGCAAGGTCCTGGAAGACCTTCCTGAACGTCTTCACCACCCGCAGCGCGATCGAGTTCGACCGCTTCCGAACCTCCGACCTCGGGCCGCAAGCGGGCACTGGCGAGCAGGCGCCTCCGATCACCAACGTGGCCCCGCTGGAGCTCGACACCAGTCTCCACGGCGACCCAGCCGCCACCGAGGAAGCCTTCAGCAAGAACATCAGTGACGGCCGCTTCGACGTCGCCTGGGACCTGCTGGCCCCCGACTCGCAGGAGTCGTGGCACGGGCGCGAGGCTTTCGCCGAGGAGATGGCGGCGAGGCAGCCGAACAAGAACCTGCTCGGTACCCGGGTGCGCCAGGTCCGGCTGCTGCCGATTTGGACCGACCACGAGTCCCGCAAGACCTACCACGAGGTCGCGGAGCTGGTGGTCGACTACCGCGTCCGCCAGCGCCAGCACGAGATGCTGGTCACCCGCGACGTTCACCTTGTGAACGTGGCCGGGAGCTGGAAGTCGCTCTGCTACCGCACCTAGAGATTTAGCACCAGGCCGCGGTCGGCCGCCAAGAGCCTGTGACTCCACCCGCGCGTCCCAGCGCCAGGATCACGGGCCTGACAGCAGCTTCGCCGCTTACGGGCACGGCCTCGGGTGGATTCAGTCGTCACCGGGCTCTTGGCGGCCGGCCGTGGCC
>DAITAT010000009.1:17134-40773 GCA_036824145.1 Candidatus Dormiibacterota bacterium | reverse complement strand
AGGCGGTATTCGCAAGAGGCGGTATTCGCGGAGACAAAGCCGCGGCCGCGGCGGCTCAGGTCTTGGGGGCCTCGGGCGGCGGCGCCGGAGCGGGAGGCGTGACCGACGCGGCGGGCGTGGCGGGCTCGACGGTGCCGGCAGGCGCGGTGTGGGTGGTGCCGACCGCGGTGGGGGTGCTCTCGTCGGGCTTGTGGACCTCTTCCTTGAGAGCGTCACCCATCTCGGTGGTGGCCTTGCGAAATTCCTTGATCGCCTTGCCCAGGCCCGCACCCAGCTCCGGCAGCCGCGAGGGTCCGAAGATGATGAGAGCGATGGCGGCAAGGATTAAGAGGACCCACCAGTGTCCTAAGCCGGGCATGTCTGTTACCTCAAGATGGCGACGATTCGAGTATATGTTCGCACGCTCTCGGCTATTCGAGGCGAATTCGAGACATCCGGGACCCCATCAGAGTGGGGCGAAAGCGCCCCCCAGGAGTTCGCAAAGGCGGTCGGAATGGCTTTCGGCAAGGGGCGCCGAGATGAACCAGGCTTCGAACTGTGACGGTGGCGAGTAGACGCCTGACGCCAGCAGCCGGTTGAACACGCGGGCGTACGCCTCCACGTCGCAGGTCCGGGCGGCGGCGTAGTCCCTCACCCGAGCGCCGCTCATGAACGGCGTCAGCATCGATCCGATGCGACCCACGCTCAGTGGGACGGCGGCGGCGGCGGCGCCAGCGGCGAGGGCGCTCTCGGCGCGAGCCGCCGCCGCTTCGAGGCGAGCGTATGGCGGATCGGCGATCAGGGTTCTCAGCGTGGCCAGCCCGGCGGCAGTGGCCAGCGGGTTGCCGGA
Source organism: Candidatus Dormiibacterota bacterium (assembly GCA_036824145.1). Lineage (GTDB taxonomy): Bacteria > Chloroflexota > Dormibacteria > DASZGP01 > DASZGP01 > DATMMS01. The sequence continues at coordinate 39,944 of DAITAT010000009.1, read as the reverse complement.
CAGCGTGCCCGCCTGGTAGACGGGACCCTCGGGGGCAACCTGGCCCATCAGGTCGGCGCGACCCCCGTACGCCGCCAGGGGCAGGCCGCCACCGATGATCTTCCCCAGCAGGGTCAGGTCGGCGGTGATACCAACGGCCGTGGCGGCGCCGCCGAGACCCAGCCGGAAGCCCGTGATCACCTCATCGAAGATCAGGACCACACCGGCGGCCGCGGTTAGGCGCCGCAGCGCGGCCAGGAATTCCTGTGAGCCCGGCACCACGCCCATGTTGCCGGCCACCGGCTCGACGATGACCGCCGCGGTCTGGGTCCCGTGCTCGGAAAAGTACTCCGCGACGGCCTCTACCGAGTTGTAGGGCAGCACCGCCGTCAGTGACGTGAACGCCTCTGGGACACCCGGCGACCCCGGGATCCCCAGCGTCGCGACGCCGCTGCCGGCGCTGGCCAGAAGGTGGTCGACATGGCCGTGGTACCCACCCTCGAACTTGACCACGAGTTCGCGGCCGGTCGCCGCCCGTGCCAGCCGGATCGCCGACATCGCGGCCTCGGTTCCCGAGTTGACCAACCGGACCATCTCGACTCCGGGTACCTGCTCGACGAGCAGCTCCGCGAGCTCGGTCTCGGCCTCGGTGGGAGCGCCAAAGCTGCTGCCGCGGCCGGCCTGCGCCCGGATCGCCTCCACCACCGCGGGATGGGCATGCCCCAGGATCAGCGGGCCGTAAGCCGCGACCAGGTCCAGGTATCGACCGCCGTCGGCATCGACCAGGTAGGCACCCTCCCCCGACGCCGCGAAGACCGGTTCACCACCGACGGCCTTGAACGCCCTGACGGGGCTGTTCACGCCCCCGGGCAGTACCCGGCGCGCCCGATTGAACCTGTCGCTCAGCTGGGTGACGGTGAAGGGGCGGCGCTCGGCGAAGGCGAGGCCACGGCGCCCGGCGCAGCCGAGACCGCGGGGCTCGGGCTCGAGACCGGGGCGGTCACGCTCTCGGTGGCGATCCAGAAGATGGTGTCGCCTTTCTGCAGCTGCTGGGCCACCGCCAGGCCCGAAACGACGTCGCCGAAAAGGTTGTAGTCGGGGGTGAAGGTGTTGTTTCCGGTATCGATGAAGAACTGGCTGCCGCTGCTGTTGGCGATCTTGCTGCCGTCGCTGTTCGAGGGCCGCGCCAGCGCCAGGGTGCCGGTGGTGTAGGTGCCCCGCGGGGTCTCGTCAGGGATCACGAAACCGGGGCCGCGTCCGGTGCCCTTGCCGCTGGGATCGCCGCCCTGGGCGATGTGCAGCGAGGTCCCCGATCCGCAGCTCTGGTCAGAGGTGTTGGGGCACACGCGATGGAAGGTGAGGCCGTCGTAGTAGCCACTGTCGGCCAGGAAGATGAATGCGTTCACCGACTGCGGCGCAACCCCGGCACGGAGCGCGATCTTGATGACCCCCCTGGTGGTGCACAGGGTGACGGTGTAGATCTTGCCGGCCTGGAGCGCGTTCTGCGGCGCGGTCGTGAAACTGTGCTGGGCGTTGGCCACCGGGTGACCGCTGGGCGCTGCCGGGCAGGGCGCGTTGGCAGTCGCGGGGGGCGGGTTCACGACCCGGTTGAGGCCCCAGGCGGCCGCGCCCAGCACCAGGGTGAAAGCGATCACGAAACCCGCAAGCAGCAGGGGGTTGCGGCCGGGGCTCTGACTCAAATCAACCTCTCCACAGCGCGCGAATCAAGATCCGCGGGGGCCGCCAAGAATGCGGGCGGCTTCTTTGGCGAGATAGCTTACCACCAGCTTTGCGCCCGCCCGCCGGATCCCCACCAGGCTCTCCAAAACCGCCGCGTCATGGTCCAGCCAGCCCTTTTCGACCGCCGCCTTGAGCATCGCAAATTCGCCGCTCACCTGGTAAGCGGCGACCGGCACCGGTGACTCCGCCGCCACCGCCGCGATGACATCGAGGTACGGCCCGGCCGGCTTCACCATGACCATGTCAGCGCCCTCGTCGATGTCCAACCAGGTCTCCCGAAGGGCCTCCTCGAGGTTGGCCCCGTCCATCTGGTAGGCGCGCCGGTCGCCGAACTCGGGGGTGGAATCGACAGCCTCTCGGAAAGGCCCGTAGAAGGCGCTGGCCATCTTGGCGGCATAGGCCAGGATCACGGTTTCCTGGTGGCCGGTGTCGTCGAGGGCCTCGCGAATGATCCCGACCTGGCCGTCCATCATCCCCGACGGGGCGACGATGTCGGCGCCCGCCTCAACCTGCGAGACGGCGACCTGAGCGTAAGCCTCGAGGGTGGCGTCGTTATCGACCGACTCGCCCGCGAGGATGCCGCAGTGGCCGTGGGAGGTGTACTCGCACAGGCAGAGGTCGGTGGCCACCAGGAGGTCGTCGCCAAAGCGCGCCTTGATGGCTTTGGTAGCGAGCTGCACCGCGCCGTCGGTGGCCCAGGCGCCGGTGCCGCGCTCGTCCTTGGCCGCCGGCAGCCCGAACAGCAGGACCATCGGGATCCCCAGCGATACCACCTCTTCGCACTCGGTCAGGACGCTCTCTGGGCTGTGATGGAAATGGCCCGGCAAGGTCGAGATCGGGACCGGATCGGTCACCCCGTCAGCCACGAACAGCGGCAGGATCATGTCCTCTGAGTCGAGCCTGGTCTCGCGCAGGCTTCGACGAAGCAGCGGGGTGCGGCGGAGACGGCGGGGACGCGACTGCGGGTAGCTCATGTGCGCTCGAAGTATGCCGCGATCGCGTCGGCGAGGCCGCGGGCGGTGTGCTCCGCCGCTTCGATGTCGGGCTCCAGACCGGCGAGCCGGGCGGCGGAGGCGGAGGCCGGGCCGATGACGGCGATCAACAGACCTGGCGGTCGCTGCCAGCCGGCCGGTATGGCGCCACCGAAGCCGGCGACCGCAGACCCGCTGGCAAAGGTGATGACGTCGAGGGCTGGCAGCGCCTTTTGCAGCTGCGCTCGAGCCTTTGGGTCCGGGGCGGTCAGGTAGAAGGCGGTGTCGTCCACCAGCGCACCGAGGCGGCGAAGGGCCGCCGGAAGCTCCTCGCGGCTGATCTCGGAACGCGGCAGCAAAATACGCCGGCCGTTAAGCGGGCGCGATTCCAACATCCGAGCCACACCGGCGGCGGAGAAGTCCTCCGGCAGCGGTTCAGAGGACAGGCCGATGCTGGCGAGAGCATCCGCGGTGGTGGGGCCGACGGCAAGAATCACGGGCCCCGGCATGGCCAGGTCCACTCCCTGCTCGGTAGCCAGCTTCTTGACGGCGGCGACCGCGTTCACCGAGGTGAAGACGACGTAGTCGTAGCCAACCAGGGCGTCGATGGCGCTCACCGCGGCCTCGACATCAGTCGGCGGCTCGAGCCGGATCATGGGCACCTCGACAACTTCGGCGCCGTAGCCCGCCAGGCTCCGGCTGAGCTCCCCCGCCTGTTCGGCGCGGCGGGTCACCAGGACTCGCTTGCCGGCCAGGGGCTGCGCCACCGCGCCCAGCTGCGTGTCGGGCTGACGCCGCCCAGGTCGCTGCGCGCCTATTTCTCCTGCCCCCAGACGGCTCCCCGGTCGCGCAGGTCGGCAATCGCCAGCTGCACCGCTTCCAGGGCGTCGTTGGCGGACGATCGGGCCTCAGCCCGGAAGAGCTTGTTGCCATCGTGGAAGGCGGCCGTCAGGCGAGTCTCGCCAGCCCGAAACTCGACGTGAACGCCAAGTGGAGCGCTGCAGCCGGCGCCCAGCGCCGCCGCCATGTCACGCTCGGCGGCGACCGCCAGGGCAGTGGCAATGTGGTTCAACCAGCGCAGCCCCATGGTGGCGTCGTCGTCCTCGCGGACCTGGACCACGATCGCGCCCTGGCCGGGGGCGGGGACACAAAGAGGGATAGCGATCGGCTCCTCACCGGCGGGTTCGAGGTCCAGGCGCCGCAACCCCGCCGCCGCCAGCACCAGGGCGTCGGCCTCGCCCGCCTCCAGCTTGGCCAGGCGGGTCTCGACGTTGCCGCGGATATCGACGAACTCCACCCCCGGCCAGGCGTCGACCAGCTGGGCACGGCGCCGGCTGCTGTCGGTGGCGATGCGGAAGCCCGGCCCGGGCTTCTCCCAGTCGCGAAGCTTGCGATGAATCAGGACGTCATGGGCCTCGGCGCGCTCGAGAAAGGCCGTCAGCAGCAGCCCCTCGGCATCCTCGATGGCGAGGTCCTTGGCGCTGTGAACCGCGGCATCGATGCGATCCTCCAACAGCGCCGCCTCGATCTCCTTGACGAAGACGCCGCTGCCGGGGAAGGAGTCGAGCGGCCGGTCAGCTTCGCGGTCGCCCTGGGTCTTGATGGTGACGACCTCCACCGAATCATCGGGAAAGCGGTCGAGGTGGGCGCGACGCACCAGCTCCGCCTGGGCCAGGGCCAGCGGCGACCCCCGGGTGCCGAGCCTCACAGGGAGCGAGTGCCAAGGCTGGAAAGAACAGCGGCGGGCGCCAGGCCGGCCGCGTAGCCGGCGATCACCAGGAAGGCCAGGCGGCGGCCCTTCCATCGGCCGATCACGGTTATGGCCGCGTACAGCGCATAGAGCGCCCACGAGAACAGGGCCCACGATTCGCGGGGATCGAAGAAGATGCTCGACCGGTGCGACGCCACCACCCAGGCCTGGCTGAGGGCGATGCCCGCCGTCAGGGCGATGAAGCCGACCAGGACGAGGTTGTGAGTGAAGGCCTGCAGCGTGGCCAGCGGAGGCAGGCTGTTAGCCAGCCGTCCGGGCGACTTCCCCTTGAGGCCGCGGTCGCGCAGAAGGTACGCCAGCGCCGAGATCGCGGCCAGTGTCAGCACGGCGTAGCTCAAGACGATGGCGGAGACGTGGAGGTAGACCAGCACCGGCAGGCCGCCGGCGGCGGCTCCCGGCTGGCGCAGTAGCAGCGCCATCACCAGCAGCGCCGTGTCGACACCGCAGACCAGGACCCCGATGAGGTCGGCGAAGAGGTAGCGATTGAAGACCAGGGCACAGGCCAGCAGGCCCCATGCGGTGACCACCACAATTTCGTAGCCGCCGCCAAAGCTGCGCTGCCCCACGAACTGGAGCCCGATCAGCGACGACTGCACCACCAGCAGGAGCCCGAAGAGCGACGAGAGCCGCCGGGTGAATCGCTCGAATCGGAAGCGGAGGTCAAGAGCGCAGTAGACGGTGGCGGTCAGCGCCAGCACGATCGCGACCATCAGCAGCTCCAGCGTCGTGGATGCCGGGTTCACGACTCTTCACCCTGGCGACCGAGATCGAACATCTCTCGTACCATTCGCGCGGTGGTTTCGTCGTCGGCGTGCTCGCGCAGATAGCGGATCGGTCCATGCAGCAGCTTGGCCGTCAGCGAGCGCGTCAGCTGCTCGAGCTGCTCGCGCTGGGCGAGGTCGAGGCCGGCGGGCAGGCTCTGCTGCAGTTGGAGCGCGCGCAATTCCTCGGCCCGCTGCGACAAGGAAGCGATCACGGGCTTGGCCCGCGCTCGCACCAGGTCCGAACCGGTGCGGTCGATTTCCTCGCGGATGATGGCCTCGGCGGCCGGCAGCTCGCTGATCCGCCTGCGAATCCCCTGCTCGACGATTGCGGCCAGCTCATCGACGTTGTAGAGGTAAGCGTCCTCGATCGCGGCTGCCTCCGGGTCGATGTCGCGCGGCACCGCCAGGTCGAGTAGGAAGAGAGGGCGGCGTTTGCGGCGGCGCATATAACCCTCGACCATCTCGCGCGTAAAGATGTAGTCGGGCGCGCTGGTGGAGCAGATGATCATGTCGACCTCGGCCGCGATCTGGTCGAGATGGGAGAACGGCACCGTCAGGGCGACCACGCCGCCCGGCATCTCGGCGGCGAGTTCCATGGCCTTGGCCGGCGAGCGGGTGCTGAAGTGGATGCGTTCGATGCCGTCCGCCGCCAGCAACCGCGCCGTGCTCGACGCCATCTTTCCCGCGCCGACCAGCAGGGCCGAGCGACCGCCAAGGTTGCCGAACACGGCCCGCGCCTGGGCAACCGCGGCGTGGCCGAAGCCGACCGGGTTCCGCCCCACCCCGGTTTCACTGCGCACGCGTTTGGCCACCGTGATGGCTCGGCGCATCACGAAGTCCAGGTCGGAATCGACGGTGCCGGCAGCCCGGGCGACCTCGAGGGCGGCTTTGAACTGCCCCAGGATCTGGGCCTCCCCGATGATCGCGCTGTCGAGCCCGGACGGCACCTTGAACAGGTGCTCGAGCGCTTCCGGCCCCTGGAGCCGGTAGCGGTGCCGCTGCCACTCGCCGGGGGCTTCGAAGTCGCGCGTCAGGATCTCCATCTCGGCCTGGGCACGCTGGGGGTCCTCGGCGGTCAGGTAGAACTCGGTGCGGTTGCAGGTCGACAGAATCGCGCCGCCCGCCAGCGCCGGCTTGGCGCCGAGGCGTTCCAACCACCCCCGCAGGGCTTCCCCGGACAGGAAGACACGCTCCCGAACCGAAAGCGGGGCGCCGCGGTAGTTGAGGCCCTCCACCAGTAGATGCATGACGCCGAAGTCCTAAGTTATCAGGCGCCGAGTGCGGCGCCGCTCGGGCTGGCGTTATCCGGGCCGCTTCGGGAGGGCCTGGGCAAGCTCGGCGAGGGCCTTGCGATCGGGACCCTCCGGGAAGTTCTCCAGCGCCGAAACCGCCTGCCTGGAGTGCTCATCGGCGATCTCAAGGCACTTCTCGATGGCACCGCTGCGCCGCACCGCCAGGACCACCGCGCCGTAGTCGTCGTGCTCCCGAGCCGAGTCGACGATCGCCGGCAGCGGCGCCGGCGACAGCTGCAGCGCCAGGATCAGGGGCAAGGTGACGGTGCCCTCCCGGATGTCGTTGCCCACCGGCTTGCCCAACTCATCCGGGCTGCCGGTGTAGTCGAGGACGTCGTCAACAAGCTGGAAGGCCGTGCCCAGGTGCCTCCCGTAGCTCCGGGCCGCCTCGATCTGCTCCTCCTCTCCCCCGCTGGCGGCGACCGCCGCCGCACACCCGGCCTCGAGCAGGCTGGCCGTCTTGCGCTGGATCATGGCGAGGTAGTCATCGGCGCTCTGGGCCAGGTCGAAGCGATGGCCGCGCTGGTCGATCTCGCCTCGAACGATGGTGTCCAACGCCCCCCACATCTCGGCCGCCGCGCGAGGTACTGCCGCCCGCGCCAGGTGCACGCCGCAGCGCGCCACGTACAGGTCGCCGACCAACAACGCGACCTCGGTACCGTGCTCGCGGTGAAGCGCTGTCTTGCCACGGCGGGTCTCGGCCTGGTCGATGACGTCGTCGTGCACCAGGGTGGCGGCGTGCAGCATCTCGATCGCCAGCGAAAGGTTCAGCAACGTCTCAGCCGGCCCATGACACAGCCTGCCGAAGCGCCGTACCAGCATCGGGCGGATGCGCTTGCCGCCGGACACCAGCAGGTGCTGCATCGCTTGATGCAGGGATGGTGGGCTCTCGGCGACCGCGGACTCGAGCAGCCGTCGCTCGAAATCGGCGAGGTCGAAACCGGCGTCGGCGGCTGTCACCCGGCAATAATCAGGCATGGCCCGGCTGATGTACTGCTGGAAGTGCAGCTTCGAGCACCCCGAGACCGAGATCGTCTGCCCGCGGTGCGGCGCCGCCAACGCCCCCGGTCAGAGCAACGCGACCCCGCCCACGGTGAGCAGCCCCGAGGCCCGCGAGCTGGAGCTGGAGTGGACCGCCCACCATCGCCGCGGCCCGCACTGGCCCGGCGCGGTGTCACTGGGGATCGTGCTCGGGGTCTTCGTCCTGGTCGGCGCCCTCATCAGCCTGGTCTTCGGCCACTAGCCACCCCGCGCGGGGGGTCGGGTTCTAGACCAGGACCAGGCGGTACCCCAGCTCTGACTCGGCCGAGAAGCTGTCCGAGGCGGGGTCCTTGACGGCGTCGATGGTGAGGTCCAGCTCGACGCCCTCCCACAGCCCATTGTCGACCCACACCGGGATCCCCTCAACCTCAGCCACCTGCCGGTGGTTGGCCGGGGGCGGGTAATTCTCGAAGAGGAACGGCGAGCCCCCGTCACAACACCCCGACCCGAGCACCATCGTCAGCGGCCCCCGGGCTGCCCTGACCTGGTCGAATAGAGCTCGCGCCCGGTCGGTCAACTGAACGCTATCTGCCATTCGTCCCCGCCACTAAGGTCGTGCCTTGACCGTCGAGGCCTAAGGCAGAACCGTGTCCCAGATGAAGCGGTCAGCCCGCTTGTTGGTCTGGGCCACGTGGATGTGCTTGGCGATTGTGTATTCGAGCAGGCCGTGCATGCCCAGCTCCTTGCCCACGCCCGACTGCTTGTAGCCGCCGAAGGGCGAGACGTCGTTGAGGAGGTGGTAGTCGTTGATCCAGACCGTGCCGGTGCGGATCCGCTTGGCCATCTGGATGGCCTCGGGGATGTCCTGTGACCAGATCCCCCCGGCCAGGCCGTACTGCGAATCGTTGGCGATGTCGATCGCCTCACCGGCGTTCTTATAGGTGATCACGGCGAGCACCGGCCCGAAGATCTCTTCCTGGGCGATGCGCATGTCGTTGGTGACGCCGTCGAAGATGGTGGGCTCGAAGAAGTAGCCGTTCTCCAGTCCGTCGGGCTGCTTGCCGCCGGTGACCAGTTCGGCGCCCTGCTCCTTGCCGATCTCGACGTACTTCTTGACTGTCATCAGCTGTGCCTCCGAGATCAGCGGGCCCATGCCGCTCTCGAGGTCGTCGGCCGGACCAACGACGATCTCCTTGGTGCGGGCGACCAGTCGCTCCATGATCTCGTCGTGGAGGCTCTCGGGCACGAGCAGGCGGGTGCCCGACTCGCAGACCTGGCCCTGGTGCAGGAAGGTCGCGAAGAGCGAGCCGTCGATGGCGAGGTCGAGGTCGGCGTCGGGCAGGATGATGTTGGCGGACTTGCCGCCCAGCTCCAGGGTCACCTTCTTGACGGTGCCGCTGGCCAGCTGCATGATCCGGCGCCCAACCTCGGTGCTGCCGGTGAACGCCACCTTGTCGACGTCGGGATGCTGGGCGATCTCCTCGCCGACCGCACCACCAGGGCCGGTGACGATATTGAGCACACCCTTGGGGAACAGACCGGTCTCGTCGAGCGCCTTGAACAGCTCGAGCGCGGTGAGGCAGGTGTTGGAGGCGGGCTTGAGAATCACCGAGTTGCCGGTCACCAGCGCCGGCGCCAGCTTCCAGCAGGCCATCATCAGGGGGAAGTTCCAGGGAATGATCTGGCCGCAGACGCCCTGGGGCTCGCGGTTGACGAAGTTCCAGGCCACCGCGGGCATGTCCACCCAGGGCAGCGGCTCGTACTCCTTGATCTCGCCGCCCTGCACCGCCAGGGAGCGAAAGTGCTCAAGGGCGACGGGCACGTGCGAGAGGTTGGCGAGGCGGATGGTGACGCCGGCGTCCTGGGACTCTATCGAAGCCCAGTCGCGCTCGAGCGCGACCTCCCGGATGTGCTTGTAAGCCTGCAGCATGATCTCGCTGCGCGCGCGGAAGCTCTTGGTCGCCCACTCGCCCCGCTCAAAGCTCTGCCTGGCGGCGGCGATGGCCGCCTGTGTGTCTTCCCGGCTGGCCTTGGCGACGTTCGCGATCACCTTGCCGTTTGAGGGGTTGATGCTGGGGAACGTCTCTCCCCCGCTGGCGTCGCGCCACTCCCCGTTGATGTACAGCTGGTAGGTCTTGACCGACTCGGAGACTGCCGTCGCCAAAGGGTTGTCCACCTCGCAAATTCGCCACGCCGCGACGCGCCCAGAGGGCCACCGCTAAGCGCGTAGATCTGTTCATAGTACGCCGCCCTCAGCCGCCGGAGTGCTCATGCCAATCTCACGGTCGCCTAAGAAGCCCGCGATACGATTGCGCCGTGGCTTCCGGGAAGACCCTCGCCAAACAGGTGCGCCTCGACGAGCGCGCCGCCATCCTCCGCCGTAAGGCGGAGATCGAGGCGCGCAATCGCAACATCGTGATCGTGGTGTTCGCGGTCCTGATCATCGGCGGCGGCGGTCTGCTGTACATCCTCGTCAATCCGCCTTCGTTCCTGGCGGGACCGACCCAACCCGCCGCGCACACGGCTGCCCTGTCGATCACCGACGAGGGCCACCAGCACATCCCCGCGGGCGCGCCGCTGGGCAACAAGCACCAACCGCCGTCTTCGGGCAACCATTACGCGACGCCAGTGCCGCCGGGAACCTACCCCACCGCTCAGCCGGCGGGAAACTGGGTCCACAGCCTCGAGCACGGCTACATCGTGGTGGTTTACCGCTGCAGCGGCGCCGAGTGCGCCGACCTCAACTCGCAGGCCAAGACCATCATGGCAACCCTGCCCAAGGACGCCAAGTATGGCGAGGTCAAGTTCGTGGCCACGCCATACCAAACCATGACACCGAAGATCGCGGTGCTGGCCTGGGACAAGGAGCAGGACATGGACCTGATGGACCAGGGTCTGATCTCCGCTTTCTATAAGCAGTACATCGACCACGGCCGCGAGGACCTACCGTAGGGACATGAGCCAGGTCGACCCGGCCGCCGAGGTGACCGCCGGGAGCACGAGGGAGGAGGCAGCCGAGCACATCGACGTCACCCGCAACCGGGTGGCGCGCCGAAGCCGCGTCCGCGAGGTGATCTTCGGCACCCAGGACGGCCTGCTCACCACCCTTGGACTTGTCACCGGTGTCGGCGGGGCAACCTCCGACCGTTACACCGTTCTGGTGGCAGGTGTCGCGGGGTCGGTGGCCGGCCTGATCGCGATGGGCGCCGGCGCCTACATCAGCAGCAAGTCGCAGCTGGAGGTGGCCTCCGCCGAGGTCGAGCGCGAGAGCCGCGAGCTGGTGAGCAACCCCGAGCGCGAGCTGGAAGAGCTGGTCCAGCTCTTCCAGGAAGAAGGCCTGCCCGAGGAGGACGCCCGGGTGGTGGCCGGCAAGATCGCGCAGCGGCCGACCGCGATGCTCAACGCCATGACCCAGAAAGAGCTGCGGCTGGGCCTGGAGTCAAACGCGCCCATCAGGGAAGGTGCGGTGATGGCGCTCGCGTTCCTGATCGGTGCCATCGTGCCGATCGCCCCATGGTTCCTGGCCAGCGTCACCGGTGGGGCCAGGGTGGCTGGCTTCGACCTCAGCCCGGCCCTGCTGACATCAGTGGTGGTGACGGCGCTGACCCTCTTCGCACTGGGGGCAGGCAAGGCCCGGGTGGCCCACAGCTCGATGCTCAAGGGTGGCCTGGAGATCATGGGCATAGGCATCCTGGCGGCCGTTTTCGGCTTCCTCGTGGGCAGCCTGCTACCGCACCTGGTGGGGGCAAAAGCCGCCGCTTGAGGACGCCTGAACACCGTGATAAACTCCGGCAGCTTCAGACTCTTCGGAGAGGTGAAAACAGCCATGCCGCAGCGCACGCCGCCAGTCGATTTGCTTCGCGCGGAGTTCCAGAACCGCCACTCCGGTCTGCTCACTGACCTCCTGGCCCAGTACACCCGATTCGTCGAGGAGTCGCCCCCTATCGGGGAACGGCAGATGCCCGAGCGACTCCAGCACCTGCTCCGGATGGTGCGCGTAACCGGCCGCAACTTCCTCAACGAGCGCGAGGCTGAGGTGGAGACCACCGGCAAGGCACGCGATGAAATCCTGGAGCTGATCATCGGTGACGCCAACCAATGGCTGGAGAAGCACGGACCGGCGCAGAAGAACTGGCTGGCGCCGTTTACCGAGCTCGAAAGAACTCCCGCTAAGCGCTAGCGGACGTCCCGCTCACTCCGGCAGCTGGGAGGCCGCCGGGGCGTCGACCAGGAACCGCGATGGGCCCAGCTGAGCCACCCTCGCGGCGGGCAAGTCGTCACTTCCGCCAAAGATCTTCGCCAGCGCCTGGGCCTTCTCCTTGCCAGTGACCAGGAAGAGGATCTGACGGCTGGCGGCAAGCGCCACCGGGGTCATCGTCAGGCGCTCGGGCGGGTCCGCCGGCACCGTCACGTTGGCCACGGTGCGGGTCGTCTCCTCGAGCGCAGCCGAGCCCGGGAACAGCGAGGCCGTGTGCCCCTCAACGCCGATGCCCAGCAGCGTCAGGTCGAAGGCCGGCTGCCGGTCGACGATCACGGCCCTGATCTCGGCGTCGTAATCAGCGGCGGCGGCGTCCGGGGCCAGCTCGCCGGCCATCCTGCGGACCGAGCCGCTCGGCAGTTTCAGCGGATCGAAGAGCGCTTCTTTTGCGCTCCGATAGTTGCTGGCGGGGTCGTCGGGGCCGACGCAGCGCTCGTCGCTGAAGTAGAAGATGACGCGCCGCCAGTCGATCTCCTCACGCAGCTCGGTGGCCAGCAGCTCGTAGGTGGCCCGCGGCGTGCGTCCGCCGGCCAGGACGAGGCGGAATTCGCCGTGCTCGTGGATGGCCTTGAAGGCCGCCTCCACAATCGCCGCGGCCGCGGCGCGCGCCACCGCCTCCGGGGTTTTCAGCCTCACCAGCATCCTCCGCGCCTTCCCTCAGCTCGTCAGCGCCGTTTGGATCCGGGCCGCCGACGCCATCGCATCCTCGAATACCCGGTCGCGGCCCAGCCTCGCCAGCTCACGGCTGAGGACCTCGGTCTTACCGGGCTGGGCCAGGGCCACGCTGCGGCGCACCACGGGCTTGCCGGTTTCGCTGATCGACAGTCGACCCTCGTCGCCCTGCCAGCGCAGCTTGACGTTGAGCTTGCGCCGCCCCAGATCGGCGATCACCCGAATCGAATCGATTGGCGCGGCATCTCCTTTCACGCCCCCGCGATAGCCGGGGAGGCCCTTGAAGTTGAAGACCGCCCGCCGGCCGGCGCCCTCCAATCGCATCATGACTCCGGCCGGGGTCGCGGCCGGCGTGGTGCCGCCCAGGCGCGACGCCAGCCATCCCGCCAGCAGCACCTCCCCCGGCGACACCCCGTGCGTGATACCGCGGCGCCCGGTGATCTGGACCCGGAGCAGGCCCTCCAGGAAGGCCGCCCGCCCGCCCTCGTCGAAGATTCGCGCCAGGGCTTCGCGGAATGGATCGAGGCGGGTCCAAGTCATGTCACCGATGACCAGGCGGCCGAAGCCGGCGACCCCCGACGAGGACGTCGTCGGGGCGAGCTGCTCCGAGATGTCCTTGAGGTGCGCCGCGGACCCGGCGCTGGAGTCCAGGATCAGGCGGTCGCAGACCGACGCCAGACTGCGAAGCGCGGCGTCCTGGGGGTCCGGTCTGCCCAGCCACCAGAGGAACGACTGCAGGTGAGGGATCAGCAGCGGGATGACCAGGGTGTCGAGTCCTTCGGGGTCGGCACCGGTGGGGTGCAGGACCGCCCGTTCGTAGACCAGGCCATGCGACGCCAGCGGGTGACTGTGGATGGCAACCTCCGCGTTGAGGGTGAAGACCTTCCCGGGACGAGCCGCCACCACGATCGCCCGCGAGGGGTGGCGCAGCGCCAGCTCGTCAACGGTGGACACCGCGACCTCGATCTGGCCAGGGTCGGTGGCGAAGACGATCAGGTTCATGACGCTGGCGCGAGTCAGCGGGTAGCCCTCCTCGTCGGCGGCCGACTGGCGCAGGTCGAGCAGGCGCGCGGCGACCTCGTGGACCTTGATGCCCTTGCCGCTCCAGCGGATCACCCGGGCATCGGCCAGCAGCTGCGGGACGGTGTCTAGGGGTGCCGCCAACGTCGACGGTCCTGGGCCATCAGCTGGTCGGCCTGCTCCGGCCCCCAACTGCCGGCCGGGTAGAGGGGGATGTCGGGTGCGTTTTCCCAGGTCTTGAGCACGCCGCTGAGGAGGCTCCAGGCGGTCTCGACCTCGTCGCGCCGCGCGAACAGCGTCTGATCGCCACGCATGACGTCGAGCAGCAGCCGCTCATAAGCCTCCGGCGACTGGGCCATGAAGGAGGCGCCGTAGAGGAAGTCCATGTTGACGGCGCGCAGGCGCATCCCGGGCGCCGGCACCTTGGCCCCGAATTTCAAGGTGGTGCCCTCGTCGGGCTGGATGCGGATGACCAACAGGTTGGGTTCCAGCGTGTCGGCGGTCTCGGCGAAGCCCTGGTGAGGCGGCTGCTTGAACTGCACCGCGATCTCGGTGACGCGGCGGGGCAGCCGCTTGCCGGTGCGCACGTAGAACGGGGTTCCCGCCCAGCGCCAGTTCTGGATGTCGAGGCGCATCGCGACGAAGGTGTCGGTGTTGGAGTGAGGGTTGCCGGTGTCCTCCTTGCGATAACTGGGCACGGCGGCGCCGCCGATGTTGCCCCGGCCGTACTGGCCGCGGACGGCGTAGCGGGCGACCTCGTCTTCTCGGATCGGCCGGATGGCGCGCAGAACCTTGACCTTCTCGTCGCGCACCGCGTCGGCCTGGAATGAGATCGGCGGCTCCATCGCCGTCAGCGAGACCAGCTGGAGGAGGTGGTTCTGGACAATGTCGCGTAGGGCACCGGACTCGTCGTAGTAGCTGGCGCGACCCTCAAGGCCCAGGTCTTCGGCGGCTGTGATCTGCACGTGGTCGACGTACTGGTTGTTCCACAGAGGCTCGAAGATGCTGTTGGCGAAACGGAAGACGAGGAGGTTCTGGACCGTTTCCTTGCCGAGGTAGTGGTCGATGCGGAAGACCGCCCGCTCGCGGAAGACCTTGAGGACCTCCTGGTTCAGCTTCTCCGCCGACGCCAGGTCCCTGCCGAACGGTTTCTCGATCACGATGCGATGGCTTTCGCGACCGCGCAAGACCATCCCGGCGCGCCCCAGGTGCTGGATGATGGGGATGAAGTAGTCGGGCGGAGTGGCGCAGTAGAAGAGGCGGTTGCCGGCGGTACCAAATGCAGTGTCGACCCGCTCCAACTCCTTCTTCAGCTTCGTAAATGAAGCCTGGTCGTCGAAGTTGCCGCTGACATAGCTGAGGCGTTCGGCGAAGCCCCGCCAGATGGCGTCGGTGGTCTTGCCGGTGCGGGAGTTCTGGTCGACGGCGGCGCGCATCTGCTTGCGGAATTCCTCGTTGGAGAGCGGCCGCCGGGCCACCCCGACGACGGCGAAATCCGCCGGTAGCAACCCCTCGATGGCGAGGTTGTAGAGGGCCGGCATCAGCTTCTTGCGGGTCAGGTCCCCGGACGCGCCGAAGATCACCATCGAGGTGTCGGCGACGCCGCGCTCGGCGCGGACGCCTTCCCGCAGCGGATTCGGCGGCGGCTCCTTGGCTCGGGCTATGTCAGTTGCCTCCGCCGGTGGCCGCGCCTTCGCCTTCGGTCTTGACGGCGTGGCCACCAAACTGGTTGCGCAACGCCGCGATCACCTTGGCGCTGTAGGAGTCGTCCTGGCGTGAGGCGAAGCGCATCAGCAGCGACAGCGTGATCACCGGCGCGGGCACGCTCTCGTCGATGGCAGCCTGCACCGTCCAGCGCCCTTCGCCCGAGTCATCGACGAATCCACGCAGATGTTCGAGGTCGCTGCCCTCGGCTTCGAAGGCCAGGGCGGCCAGGTCCAGCAGCCAGGAGCGCACCACACTGCCGTTCTGCCAGACGCGGGTGACGTCCTTGAGGTCGAGGTCGTACTCGCTGGCATGGAGGATCTCGTATCCCTCACCGTAGCCCTGGAGCATGGCGTATTCGATGCCGTTGTGGACCATCTTGACGAAGTGACCGGCGCCGGCTGGGCCCATCAGGCCGTAACCGTTCTCAGGCGCCAGGTCGGCCAGCAGCGGCTCCATCCGCTCGAAGTCCTCGCGCTCTCCACCCACCATCAGCGAGTAGCCGACCTTGAGTCCCCAAACCCCGCCTGAAGTCCCGGCATCCATGAAGTGGATGCCGGTCGCCTTCATCTCCTCGGCGTGGCGCTTGGAGTCGTTCCAGTTGGAGTTGCCGCCGTCGATGACGAGGTCGCCCGGTTCGAGCAGCTCGCCGAGCAGGGTGATGTTCTCATCGGTCGCCTTCCCCGACGGCACCATGACCCAGACGGTGCGGGGCTTGGCGAGCTTGGAGACGAGGTCTTCCACCGACACCGCCCCGACACCGCCATCGGCGACCGCGACCTGCACCGTCTCCGGCGTGCGCGCGTAACCGACGATCCGGTGACCGCGCTGGGCCAGGCGCTTGACCATGTTGCCGCCCATGCGGCCGAGGCCGATGATCCCCATCTCGAGCTTGCCAGGCTGGGCCACGACGGCCTCCGGGTTGGCAGGCGCTCCGTTTGTAGCCATCTCTTCTCCTTGGGCTATTGGGTCGCCGGGACTTGCTCGACCAGGTCCAGTATCTGCGCCATCGTAGCTTCGCGGTCGTCGCCCAGCGGCATCATCGCAACCCGCCGACCATGATCGCGCAGGCTCTTGAGGTCGCCCCTCCATTGCGCCTGGATCAGCGACCGGAAGCCGTAGTCCTCGCCAGGGATCGGGATGTCCTGGCCCCGCTCGTCGGCAAGGATCAGGTAGACGCCGCTGTTGGGGCCGCCCTTGTGGAGTTGCCCGGTGGAATGCAGGTAGCGCGGCCCGTACCCTGAGGTGGTGGCGACCCTGAAGCGGTCGCGGACGGCGGCTCGGACCCGGCGCAGCGAATCGCTGAAGGCCTCGGTGGGCTGGGTGTAGGCAAGGATCGCGAAATAGTCGCCAGGCCGCAGAGTTTTGAAAAGGGCTTCCGTCTGTGCCAGCGGGTCATCCCCTAGGTCAACTCCAAAATCGCCGGACCCCAGGAAGCGCTGCAGCGCGGCCTTGGTGTTGTCCTTGCTCTCCTGGACGTTGGGCTGATCGAAGGGGTCGATCTTGAGGATGACGCCGGCGGTGGCGGTGGCGACCTCCCAGCGGAGAAACTCGGCGCCGATGTCATCGGGCCCGTCGATCTCGATCGTGAACACGGGCTGCCCCGCCGCCTGCAGCGCGTCCAGCACCGGGTCCTGGTCGGCGCAGCCAATCGGCGTCCGCACATAGACGAAGAAGCGATCGTCACCGTAGCTGTCGGGGGCGCCAAGAGGCTCACCCTCGACCGGCACGATCCCCTTCCCCTCCTTGCCGGTGGACTCCGCCAACAGCTGCTCCAACCACATCCCCAGCGTTGCCACGCGTGGCGAGCAGATGATGGTGCACTTATCGCGGCCGCCGGCAGCCGCCACTCCCAGGGCCGCTCCAAGCCTCAGACCGGGGTTGGCAAGGGCGTCCTCGGTCCGGCAGGCCTCCGCCATCAGCTGCCCGCCGGCGAGCAGGCGGGTCACAGAGAGGCCCATCACCGACGCCGGCACCATGCCGAAGTAGCTCAGCGCGGAGTAGCGCCCGCCAATGTCGGGGGGGTTGAGGAAGACCCAGCCGAAGTCCTCGGCCTCGGCGATCTGCTGCAGCCCGCTGCCCTCGTCGGTCACGGCGATGAAGTGATGGCCGGCGTGGGCGGGGTCGACAGCCGCGACGCGCTGATGGAAGAGCTTGAAATGGGAGAGCGTTTCGGTGGTGCCTCCCGACTTGCTGGAAATGATGAAGACCGTCTTGTCCAGGTCGAGCACGGCTGCGACCGACTCGATCGTCGACGGGTCGGTGCTGTCGAGAACGGCAAGCTCCAGCCCCCCCGGGCGGACGCCGAAGGTAGTGCGCAGGACGTCGGGGCAGAGGCTGCTGCCGCCCATGCCCACCAGGACCGCGTGGGTGAATCCCTCCGACTCGAGGTCACGCTGCAGGTCGTCGAACTGCTCCAGCTCCTGGGCGATTTCGCCCGCCACATTCAGCCATCCCAGCCATTTGGTGATCTCGGCGACCTTGGCGGCGTCCGCCGACCACAGGCTGCCGTCTTTGGCGTTGAGGCGCTGCGCCCAGTTCTCGCGGTTCATGCGGCCGAGGGCGTCCTCGACCGCGCCCTTGATGGGGCCCAACCCGCTGAGCTCGTCGGCAGGCGCCCCCGCCCTCACGACCCGGCGGCGACCCCGCCGGCCTTGGTCCGGATCGAGTCGAGCAGCTTGTCGAAGGCGGCCGAGAAGGAATCGACGCCCTCGACGATGAGCTCGTCGGTCACCTTCTGCATCTCGATGCCAACCTCCTCGAGCTGGCTCATCAGCGCCCGCGCCTCCTCGAGTCCCTCCTCGATGCGGTTTGCGGGGTTGCCGTGGTCGGCGTAGGCCTCCAGCGTCGCCAGGGGAATGGTGTTGACGGTTTCGGGGCCCGCCAGCTCCTCGATGTAGAGGATGTCGGAGTAGTCCGGGTTCTTGGTCGAGGTCGAGGCCCAGAGGCAGCGCTGTACCTTGGCCCCCTTGGCCTCCAGCTCCTTGAAGCGGTCGGACTTGAAGATCTCCTTGTAGACCTCGTAGGCGAGCCTGGCATTGGCCACCGCGGCCTTGCCCTTGAGGCGCTTGGCGTCCTCGGCCGGCAGTTTTCCATCCGCGACCAGGTCATCGAGCTGCTTGTCGACCTTGGAGTCAACCCGGCTGACGAAGAAGCTGGCCACCGAGCCGATCTCCTCAACCGGCTTGCCCTCGGCGAGGCGACGCTCGACAGCGTTGACGTAGGCCTCCGCGACGCGCCGGTAGTAGTCCAGCCCGAAGATCAGGGTGATGTTGATGCTGTGCCCCTCGTAGAGCATCTCCTCGATAGCGGGTATGCCGGCGTCGGTGGCGGGGATCTTGACCATCAGGTTGGGCTTGTTGACCCGCTGCCAGATGTCCCGAACCATCACCTCGGTCCCCTCGGTGTCGTGCGCCAGCGAGGCCAGCACCTCCATCGAGACTCGCCCGTCGACGTGCTCCGAGCTGTCGTAAGCCGGCTTGAGGATGTCCAGCGCGCGGCCGACGTCATCCAGGGCCAAGTCCATGAAGATGTCCTCCGGCGATGCACCCTCCTCGGCCAGGCGGCGGAGGTCGTCGTCGTACTCGTCGCGGTGCCCGATCGCCTTCTCGAAGATGCTGGGGTTGGTGGTCACCCCCACAACCGCCCGCTCGTCGATCAGCCGCTGCAGGCCGTCGCCTCGCACCAACGACCGGCTGATGTCGTCATACCAGACGCTCTGGCCGTATTCGGCGAGCTTGAAGAGCGGGTTCTTGCTCATGCGGACCTCCTTGGCGGAGCCGGTGCTCAGACCAGCCGGCTCAGGACGTGGTGAGTAGGTTCTGGGCGGCTTCGACGATGTGGCGGGCGGAGATGCCGGCCGCGTCCATCAACTCCTCGGGTTTGCCGGAGCCGGGCAGACCACGAACCGCGCAGTGGGCCAGTCGCAGAGGCCGTCCGTCGGGGGCCAGGCTCTCCAGCACCGCCGCCGCCAACCCGCCCTCGGGGTAGTGGTCCTCGGCCACGACCAGGCGACCCGCGGTGGCCTCGACCGCCGCGGCGATGGAGTCGTGGTCGATCGGCTTGACCGAGTAAGCGTCGATAACGCGGGCCTTCACGCCTCCGGCAGCCAGCAGGTCGGCGGCCTCCAGCGCGTTGTGGAGCGTGACCCCGGCGGCCACCATCGTTACCTGGTCGTCGGGGCTCTGGCGGAGGGTCTTGGAGCCGCCGACGGTAAAGGTGTCCTGGTTGTCGTAGAGGACCGGGTAGGCGCCCCGAGTGGTGCGGAGATAGACGATCCCCGGGGTGTCCGCCATCAGGGCGGTGAGGTGGGCGGCGGAGACCGCGTCGCTGGGGTAGAGCACGGTCGAGGTGTGGATGGAACGCATAGAGGCGAGGTCCTCAAGGGCCATCTGCGAAGGCCCGTCCTGCCCGATTTCGGTGCCGGCGTGCGATCCGCACAGGCGGATATTGGCCTCCGAGACAGCCGCCATCCGGATGAAGTCGTAGGCGCGGGAGAAGAACGCCGCGAAGGTCGAGGCGAAAGGCACGTAGCCACGCACGCTCATCCCCACAGCGGTGGCGACCAATTGCTGTTCGGCAATGAAGACCTCGAAGAACCGGTCCGGGTATTGCCTGGCGAACTCGTCGGCGTGGGTGGAGTTGCTGACTTCGCCGTCCATGGCGACGACGTCGTTGCGGGCGCCGAGCGCCCGCAGGGCGTCGCCGTATGCCTTGCGGGTGGCCACCCTCTCCCCCATCTTGTAGCGCGGCAACACTACCGGCGAGGACAGCGCCAGGCCGACCTCGCCCGGCTCCGGCTTGCGGGCCTCCACCCGCAGGTCGCGGATGCCGCCCAGCTCCTTGATAGCCCGCTCCGCCATGTCCTCCGGCAGGGCCTTGCCGTGCCAGCCGTCCTTGTCCTCGATCTCGCTGAAGCCCTTGCCCTTGAGAGTGCGCGCGATAACCACGGTCGGGCCGGCGGCGGTGCGGGCGACGCCGAGAGCGGTATCGATCTCGCCGATGTCGTGGCCGTCGATGACCACGGCGTGGGCGCCGAAGGCTTCAACCCGCGCTCGATAGACCTCCAGGTTCCAGCCGAGCTCGGTCTCGCCACGCTGTCCCAGCCGGTTGATGTCGAAGATCGCGGTGAAGTTGGAGAGGCCGTAGTGACCCGCCTTGTCGATGGCCTCCCAGATCGAGCCTTCCGCCAGCTCGCTGTCGCCGCACAACGCCCAGACGTGGTATGGAAGCTTGTCGAGGTATTTGCCCGCCAGCGCCACCCCGACCGCGATCGGCAGCCCCTGGCCCAGGGAGCCGGTGGCGACGTCGACCCAGGGGAGCAGCGGGGTGGGGTGGCCCTGGAGACGGGAGCCCATCTTGCGGAAGGTGAGCAGTTCCTCGTCGGTGATCGCGCCGGCGGCCTTGAACATGGCGTAGACGAGGGGACTGGCGTGGCCCTTGGAGAAGATCAGGTGGTCGTTGCTCGCCAGTTTGGGGTTATCCCAGTCGTAGTGGAGGTGACGCGCCAGAAGGACGGCGATGAGGTCAGCCGCGGACATGCTGGATGTCGGATGGCCGCTGCCGGCGGCTGTGCTGCAGCGAATCCCATCGACGCGAAGCTGCTGCCCGAGTTCACGGATGGCGTCGAAGTCGTCCGCTTCGACCAGCCCGGAAGCTTCCATTACGTCCTGCACGATGCCCAATTCTTAGCCTAGCAGGCAGGCGCCCTTCGAGGTGGCGGCGGTGGGTTACGCTTCCCCGCAACCATGGAGCCCAAGCAAGCCGCCGCGCTTCGCGCCCTCGAAGAGGTCGAGGACGGCATGCTTCTCGGGCTGGGCACCGGGAGCACCGCCGCCTACTTCATCGACGCCCTCGGCGAGCGTGTTCGCGGCGGGCTGCAGGTCACCGCAGTGGCCACCAGCAAAGCCACCGCCGAGCGGGCCGGGGGCTTCGGCATCCCGCTGCTGGAGAACGTCGACCGGCCCATCGACCTGACCGTCGACGGCGCCGACCAAATCGACCCTCGCCTCAGCCTGGTCAAAGGTTTGGGAGGGGCGCTCCTCCGCGAGAAAGTGGTGGCGGCGGCTTCGCGCCGCATGATGGTGATCGCGACCGAGGACAAGCTGGTACCGCGGTTGGATCACGGCCCCCTGCCGGTGGAGGTGCTGCCGCTGCTGTGGGAGCGCACCGCCGCCACCATCTCGGCGCTCGGCCTCGAGCCCACCCTGCGCCCGGCGGGCCCAGCGCCGTTCGTCTCCGACAACGGCAACCTGATCCTTGACTGCCAGCTCAACGGAGCCCTCGAGCCGGCGCAGCTTGCAGCCGCTCTGGACGCCATCCCCGGAGTCATCGGCCACGGGCTCTTCGTTGGCATCGCCACCGAGGCGGCGATCGCCGGCCCCGATCGCGTGCGGGTGCTGCGACCGGACTGACGGGCTAGCCCTTCTTCGCCGAGTCGCGCGCCCTGAGGCCGTCCGCCATGCCCCGCATCGCCCTGTCGGCACCCGTGCGCTTGGAGGCGAAATACGTCAGGTCGGGCGAGACCGCGGTCAGGTAGGGCGCCAGCTTCACCATCGCCGGGCTCACGACGACCCGGCTCCGGTCGCCGGTGATCGCCGACACCACCGCGTCCCCCACCTCCTCGGGCGAAACGGTTGGCTGCTTCTTTTCGGTACCGGCGCTGTTTTCGTGGTACAGACCGGCTTCGCGCACGAAGCTCGGGCAGACCACCGAGACCCCGACGCCGTGCTCGGCGACCTCATACCGGATCGACTGGCTGAAGCCGATGACCGCATGCTTCGTCGCCGAGTAAACCGCGGCGTATGGCACGGGAGCGAGGCCGGCGACCGAGGCGATGTTGACGATGTGGCCCGAGTGGCGCTCGATCATCTCCGGCAGCACAAGCTGGGTCATGGCCATGAGCGCGACGAGGTTGAGGTCGACCATTCGCTCGATGCGGCCGAAATCTGCGTCGGCGAAGAACTCCGGGTGGTCGGTGCCGGCGTTGTTGACGAGCACGTCAACCGTTCCGAACTTCGCCTTCGTCGCCGCCAGCAGGCCGACCCGGTCGGCGGCCTTGGTTATGTCCGCGGGAACGGCCAGCGACCTCGCGCCGCTGCGGTCCAGCCGCTTCTGGGTCTCCGCCAGCTCGTCCGCGCCGCGCGCGCTGATGACCACCTTCATGCCGTGGTCGAAGAGCGCCTGGGCGATCGCCAGACCCAGGCCACGCGAGGCGCCGGTGACCACCACCACCTTTCCGCCTATATCCTTCATCGCTCGGCGATTATATTTCGCACAGCCTCCCCGCCGGGATGGTGAAACTGGTAGCCACAGCGTCCTTAAGAGTCGCCGTCCGCAAGGACATGGGGGTTCGAATCCCTCTCCCGGCACCAAGTCGGCGCTAGCCTTGGCGACATGTGCCGAAGCATCAAGACCCTACGCATCCCCGACCAGACCGCCACCGATGAAGAAATCCGGGCTGCCGCGCTGCAGTTCGTGCGCAAGGTCAGCGGTTATCGCCAGCCTTCCAAGGCCAACTCCGCCGCCTTCGATAGCGCCGTCGACCAAATCGCACGCTCGTCCAAGCGCCTCCTGGGCCACCTGCAAGCGCGTTGACCAGAGCCGAGGTCGAGTCGAGCTGGCGCGACCGCGCCAAACAGATGGAGGCCCTCAACCAG
>DAITAT010000009.1:0-17034 GCA_036824145.1 Candidatus Dormiibacterota bacterium | reverse complement strand
CGAGGTCGAGTCGAGCTGGCGCGACCGCGCCAAACAGATGGAGGCCCTCAACCAGTTCTCGTCCCTGGGGCCGATGACGCGGGCGGCCGCAGGGTCCACCATGGAGTCATGAAAAGAACTGGAAAGGTGAAAGGCAAGGTCGCCATGATCACCGGCGCCAGCCGCGGCCTCGGCCGGGCGATGGCGCTCGCTTTCGCTCGCGAGGGCGCCGACCTGGTCCTCTGCGCACGAGGCGAGCCGGAGCTCAAGCAGGTCGCCGGCGAGGCCAGGGCCCGGGGCGCCAACGTTCTCACGGTGACCGCCGACATGGGTGTCACCCGGGACGTCGAGCGCCTGGTGGTGCTGGCGTTGGAGCGCTTCGACCGCGTCGACATCCTTGTCAACAACGCCTCAGAGCTCGGGCCCACACCCCTCCCCCACCTGATCGACTACCCGCCGCACATCTTCAACGACGTCGTCAAGGTCAACCTGATGGCACCGTTCCACTTGATCTGGTCGCTTCTCGGCGGCATGCTGCAGCGGGGCGAAGGTGTGATCATCAACGTCAGCTCCGACGTGGCCGTCAACGGCTATCCCGGCTGGGGCGCCTACTCGGTCTCCAAAGCGGCACTCGACGGTCTCACCCGGACCTGGGGAGCCGAGCTTGAGGGCACTGGCGTCAAGATCTACGCCATCGACCCCGGCGACATGAACACCGCCATGCACCACGCCGCGCTTCCCGAGGACGACCCCGCCAGCCTGGCCGACCCCACCCAGGTCGCCGAGGCGTTTGTCGAGCTGGCGACCGGCGGCATCGATCCCGGCGTAGGAAGATTGGAGGCATCGGAGCTGCTCAACGAGCTGCAACCGGCCCGTGCTTAATCTGGCTCCACCGTCATTGCCCGCGGAGCTGCGCGCCACCAGCCCACCCGAGATGCGAGGCCTCCGCCGCGACCACGTCCGGCTGATGGTGGTTGACCGCGCTCGTCGCAAAATCACTCACAGCCGGTTCGACCGCATCGGCGGCTTTCTTCGCGATCGCGACCTGCTGGTCGTCAACAGCAGCCGGACCCTGCCCGCTGCGCTCCCCGCAACGCGCGCCGACGGCACCACTATCCAGATCCGCCCTTGCGTGCGTCGGCCGGGGCACTGGGACGCCCTGGCCGTCGAGCCAGAGCCGCCCTTCGCCAACGTCGCGCTTCGCGCCGGCGAAACCCTGCGTATCGGCCAAGTCATGACCGCCCGGGTCGCAGGCCGCCGCCCCGACATTCCGCTGCTCTGGCGCCTCGAAGTCAGCCGGGACGGTCTCGCCGAAATGGAAGCGCTTGGCGAGCCCATCCGCTACTCGTACGTCCCCCAGCCGGTGGCCCTGGACTTCTACCAGAACGTGTACGCCGGCCGGGCCGGCTCAGCGGAGATGCCGTCCGCAGGCCGACCCTTCAGCCACCAGTTACTGGGCTCCCTTCGGGGGTCTGGCGTGGGCACCGCCGAGATCCTGCTCCACACCGGGCTGAGCTCCTTCCAGGACGATGCCTTCGACGCCGAGCATCACCTCTATGAGGAATGGTTCGAGATTGACGCCACTGCCGCCGCCGCCATCAACCAGGCGCCCCGGGTCGTCGCCGTTGGCACCACCGTGGTCCGCGCGCTCGAGAGCGCCGCCGCGGCCGACGGGAAGATCCACCCGGTGCTCGACTGGACCAGCCTGGCCATCAGAGCCGGCACTCCCATCCGCGCCGTTGATGCTCTCATCACGGGCCTGCACGAGCCCACCGCCAGCCACCTCGACCTGCTCCGGGCATTCGTCGCCGAGCCGCTGCTGATGAGGGCCTACGAGGATGCGATCGAGAATCGCTACCTCTGGCATGAGTTCGGCGACTCGATGCTGATCGTCTAGCCGACCTCGCCGGAAGCGCCTGCCTCGTCCCGCGATGCATAGCCCGTGCGTTGCGGCACCAAAGGGCGGAATATCAGCCGCGGGATCGACGTTGCGAGACCAATAGGTTAGGAGGCGAGGGTAAGCGTGACCAAGCAGAGGTGGACGTTGGTGGCCGCGGTTCTCGGGTCCGCGATCGTGTTCCTCGACTCCACCGTCGTCAACGTCGCCCTGCCGCACATCGGAGCCGAGCTCAAGACCCCCAACTTCGGCATCCTCGAGGGCCAGGCGTATGTCTACAGCGGCTACCTGCTGACGCTTAGCTCGCTGCTGATCCTCGCCGGCGCGCTGGCCGATTTCTATGGACGTCGCCGGATGTTCGCCATCGGCCTCACAGGCTTCGGTGTCAGCTCAATCCTCTGCGGCCTGGCGCCGACGATGGAGGTGCTGATCGCGGCGCGGGTTCTCCAGGGCGTCTTCGGGGCGCTGCTGGTGCCATGCTCGCTGGCCCTGATCAGCGCCGCCTTCGAGGGCGTCGAGCAGGCTAAGGCCTACGGCACCTGGTCAGCGGCCTCGGCGGGAACCACGATCCTGGGCCCGCTCGTCGGCGGCCTCCTGGTCGACACCATCTCCTGGAGGGCAGCCTTCCTGCTCAACATCCCAATCATTGCGGTCGCGCTGTACGCGACCTACGCCCACGTCAGCGAGAGCAAGGACGAGCAGGCCACCGGGCAGTTCGACTGGCTGGGCGCAGCCATCATCGCCATCGCCGTCGGTGGGCTCGCCTTTGGCGCCATCTACGGCGAGCAGCGGCGCTGGGAGGGCAGCCTCCCGTTCATCTCGCTCGGGCTTGGAGCCATCGGGCTGGCGGTGCTGCCGCTGGAACTGAGGCGCTCTAAGAATCCCCTGATTCCCCTGCACCTCTTCCGATCCCGGAACTTCACCGTAACCAACATCGCCACCCTGGTGGTCTACGGCGCGCTGTACGTGATGTTCTACAACCTCGGCCTCTTCCAGCAGGGCAGCCTCCAGTACACCGCTGCCGCGGCCGGCCTCTCGGGGATCCCGGCAACGCTCTTGCTGGTGCTTTTCTCGACCCGCTTCGGGGCGCTCGCCGGGCGCTTCGGGGCGCGGTGGTTCATGGCGGCGGGCCCGGCATTGATGGCGGTCGGAGCGCTGTGGTTTGCGCGCATCCCCGCATCCAGCCAGCCCTGGCTCCTCAATCCCAGCCACCCCTCGAGCTTCCTACCACCGGGATCCTTCCTTGTCGATTTCCTTCCTGGCAGCCTCGTCTTCGGCGCCGGCTTGGCGATGTTGGTGGCGCCGCTGACGACCGCCCTGATGACCTCCGTGCCGTCGCACAACTCCGGGCTGGCTTCAGCCATCAACAACGCCATCTCGCGAATCGGGCCGCAGCTGGCGGGGGCCCTGATTTTCGTCGCCATCACGGCCACCTTCTACTCCAGCCTGGCTTCCCACGCCGCGGGCATCGACGTCAACTCAGCCCAAGTGCGCCGTGACATCAGCCCCCTCAACCGTCCCGCCGTCAGTCTCAGCCAGGGCCAGGCGGATGCCGTGCGGCAGGCGTCGACCGACGGCTTCCATTTGGCGATGCTGGCTTCGGCGGCCCTTCTGATCGCGGGATCGATTGTCAGTGGCATCGGCATCCGCCAGCAGGCGCAACCCGAGGCGCCGACCTCGGATCCGTCGAACGCCGAGCCCCTTTCGCCTGCGCGGATGGCGCACCCCGAACACGATCGGTGACCGGCCCGCGCGACCCGCAGCTGGAGAAGATCCGTCGTTCGTTCGACAAGGGCGCCGGCGCCTACGACCGCTGGATGGGGCTGACTGAACGGATCGTCCGGGACGCCCGCCGCGCTGTCGGAGCTCGGGTCACGGGACGTGTGCTCGACGTGGGCATTGGCAGCGGCCTCAGCCTCGAGCACTACCCCGCCGGAGTCGTCGTCGATGGCGTCGACCTGAGCCCGGAGATGATGGCGCGAGCGCGCATCCGAGCTGATCGCCTGGGGCTGGAGGTCCGCCTCCACGAGATGGATGCTCAGCACCTCGACTTTGCCGACGACACCTTCGACTCTGTCGCCTTCAACCTCTGCCTCTGCACCGTCCCCGACCCCGAGGCCGCCGTGCGCGAGGCGATCAGGGTGGCGAAACCGGGCGCGCCGATGCTCTTCATGGAGCACGTGCGCAGCCACCTGTTACCGGTGGCGTTGCTCCAGGAGGCGATCACGCCCATCACCGTCCGAGTCGCCGCTGATTACTTCAACCGCCGGACCGCGGAGACCATCCGTCGCGCTGGGGTGGAGGACCTGGCCGTGAAGCCCTTCGCGATGGGCTTCTTCAACCTCATCACGGGGCGGGCGCCCGTCTAGTCCGCGTCCTTCTTAGCCCTCGAGGGCTGGACCCGTTTGGGCTCGTTCTTCTGTTTGGGGAAATGCGGAGGCCAGGCAGCGTCCCCCAGCCCGCCCTCCTCGTCGCGGCGAGCCAGGTCGAGAAGTCGGTCGAGTCGGCCTGGCTTCTTCTCGATATCCGCAGCGGGATCCTTCTTCTTGAACCGACCCGGCACCGTCTTCAGGGTCAGGTCGGCGGGCTCGACGTCGGCCACCTCGTCCCAGTCCAGCGGGCAGGAAACGCGCGCATCCGGTACCGGCCGCACTGAGTAGGCGGACGCGATGGTGCGGTCGCGGGCGTTCTGGTTGTAGTCGATGAAGACACCGTGCCGCTCCTCCTTCCACCACGCCGTCGTCGCCAGCTTGGGCTCACGCCGCTCGACCTCACGACCCAGCGCCAGCGCCGCCCGCCGCACCTCGGTGAAGTCCCATTCCGGCTTGATACGCACGTACACGTGGATCCCCCTCGACCCCGAGGTCTTGGGAAACCCGCGCAGGCCATGGTCGCCGAGCACGTCGCGAACCACCAGCGCCACCTTGCGGACGTCGGCGAAAGTGGCTTCCGGCGTGGGATCGAGGTCAACCCGCAGCTCGTCGGGATGATCGACGTCCTCGGCGCGCACCGGCCACGGGTTGAGGTCGATGGTGCCCAGGTTCACGGCCCAGACAATGTGGGCTACGTCCCCAGGCGCGAGCAGCTCGGCCGACCGCCCACTGGGGAAATGCACCGTCGACGTCTTGAGCCATAGCGGCCGCTGCGCCGGGACTCGCTTCTGGAAGAAGAACTCGCCAGCGGCGCCGTCGACGAAACGCTTCAGCGTTGTGGGCCGGCGCAGGGTCCCTCTCAGCGCCCCTGCGCCGACGGCGAGGTAGTAGCGGACGAGGTCCAGCTTGGTGATGCCGGCTTCGGGGAAGAAGACCTTGTCGGGGTTGGAGACCGGCATGTCGTGTCCGTCGACTTCGACGGTCGCGGAGGGCGTCGCCATAGATCGCTGATACTACTGCCGTGCCCAATCTGCCCTTCAAGCCGCCGCTCAAGCCGATGCTGGCCAAGGGCAAGGACGACATTCCGCGCGGCGAGGGCTGGCTGTACGAGCCGAAATGGGATGGCTTCCGCGCCATCATCTTTGTCGACGGCGACGACACCTACATCTGCAGTCGCAACGGGCAGCCGCTGCAGCGCTATTTCCCGGAGCTGCTGCCAGTGATCGCCAGAGCCTTCCCGCGACCCTGCGTTGTCGACTGCGAGATCATCATCACCGGCGAGCGCGGGCTTGATTTCGATGCGCTGCAGATGCGGATCCACCCGGCGGAGTCCCGGGTGCGCAAGCTGGCGGCCGAAATCCCCGCGTCACTGGTGGTCTTCGACCTCCTTGCCGACGGCGCCGTGGACCTCCGCCAGGAGCCGTTCACCAAGCGCCGCGCCGCGCTGGCCAAGCTCCTCAAGCGCCACCAGCGCGTGCGCCTCACGCCGCAGACCGCCGACCCCGACGAGGCTGAATCCTGGTTTGTGCGCTACGAGGGCGCGGGCTGCGACGGGGTCGTCGCCAAGCGTGCCGACCAGGTTTACGCACCGGGCCAGCGGACGATGGTGAAGATCAAGCACGCGCGCACCGTCGACTGCGTGGTCGGCGGCTATCGCGATTCAACCGCCGGCCCGGGGGTGGGGTCGCTGCTGTTGGGGCTCTTCGACGCCCACCGGGTGCTCCACCACGTGGGCCACACATCGTCCTTCTCGGCGGAGGAGCGGCGCCAGGTCTTGGCCAAGCTCAAGCCGCTGGTCGGCGGGGACAGCTTCGGCAACGGACGAACCCCAGGGGCGCCCAGCCGATGGACTGGGAGCAAGGACCTCAGTTGGGTCAAGGTGCGCCCGGAGCTGGTTTGCGAGGTCAGTTTCGAGAAGCTGCAGGGCGATCGCTTCCGCCACGCCGCCCGCTTCCTGCACTGGCGGACGGACAAGGATCCGGCGGAGTGCGACTTCGCCCAGCTGGAGCCGCCGGTGTCGTTCGCGTTCGACGACATCTTCTAGAGCGGCAGCCCGCTATCCTCGCAGATCGCGGCGGCGATTCCGCCTTGATCCTGAACTCGGCCCGTATCGACATCTCCATATACTTGGGCCGGTGATCAGCCGCTGGCCCGCACTCCTGCTCGCAGCTGTGGTGGTGACCGCATGTACCCCGGCTTCAACGCCGCCCAGCGCCCTCATCCTCGGCCTGATGTTGCCCTTGACCGGCCCGGCTGCGAGCCTGGCCCGCGAGGAGCTCAACGGGATCCAGATCGCCGTCGACCAGGTCAACCGCAGCGGCGGCGTGGCCGGCAGGCAGATCCAACTGCTCAGCCGCAACGTCAACAGCCGCGAGGCGACCACCGGCGCCGTCGAGCAGCTGAAGCGCGACGGAGCCGCGATCGTGATGGGCACCTACGACAGCTCACTCTCGATTCCCGCCGCCCGCGCCGCCTCCAGCGCCGGCCTGGTCTACTGGGAGACCGGCGCCGTCGCCGACCAACTCACCGGCGAGGCCCTGCCGAATGTCTTCCGAGTCGGCCCCTCGGGAAGCAACCTCGGCAACGGATCGGCCGTATTCGCCGCCGAGCAGCTGGCACCGCGCCTGGGCCAGGCGCCCGGCCGGCTCCGCATCAGCGTGGTGCAGGTCGATGACCCCTACGGCCTCTCGGTGGCCTCGGCCGCACTCGGCACGGCTCACCAGCTCGGTTTCACGATCGCCGGGCCGGTCACCTACGTCGCCTGGCACCCCGACTGGGACAAGGTCTTCGGATTCCTCTCCGCCAACCGGCCGGATATCGTCATCCTGGCCTCGCATGTCCCCGACGGGATCGAGTTCCGCAAGCAGATGCTGGCCCGGGGCGTCAAGGTCAAGGCCCTGATCGGCAGCACCATGGCCGAGTGCGGGCCCGATTTCGGCCGCGCCCTGGGCGCCGACGCGATCGGCATTTTCGCCTCCGACCGGCCCACCAGCGGCTTCAACCCAGGCGCCCTCAACGGCAGCGCCCTGACCGCCTATGACTCGCTGGTCGCGGCGTACCGCCAACGCTTTCGTCGCGACCCTGGCGAGGAGGCAGTCTCCGGCTTCTCGTCCGCCTGGGCCCTGACCCACTACACATTGCCGGGCGCCCGCACCCTCGACACCGGCGGGATATCGGCGGCGGCGATGGCGCAGGACATGCCCGCGGGTAGCCTCCCCAACGGCAGCGGCCTCAAGTTCGCCACCGGCAGCACCAACCTGGGCCAGAACCTGCGCTCCTCGAGCGTGATCTGGCAGTGGCAGGGGGTGCGCAAGAGCGTGACCGTGTGGCCGGCGTTGTTCGCCACCGGCCAGATCGAAATGGTGCCGCTGCCTCGCTGAGCTCGTCCGCGTCAGAGGACCGCAGCCTTTCGACGCTCCAACTTCTGCTGGGCACCGCCGCTATCCTCGCCCTCTCCCTGGCGCGCGCCACCGCCCTGCGTCGGGGCGCTATCGACATCGCCCCGGCGGCGGCCTTCGCCGGCCTGTTGCTGGTCGGCTCACTGGCACTGCCCGCAGTGCGCCAACGGCTACACGGCTTGCCTGGAATCCGCAGCCTTGAGCTCGGCGCAGTGCTGGGGACGGCGCTGCTGATCCCCGGCTTATGGATGCGTCTCCATGGCGTCGTCGCTCCCGAGGCTTACCTTTCGTCCACCTACGCCATCGCGTGGGCGCCGCTGGTGGCCCTGATCGCAATCGGCGAGGAGGTCGCGCTGCGGGCCTGGATGCAGCCCCTGGCCCGTCAGGCATGGGGTCCCACCGCCGCCATCGTCTTCGCCGCCGCCGTCTTCGCCGCCATCCACGCGCCCATTTACGGGTGGGTGGCGCTGCCGCTGGACGTCGGGGTCGGGATCCTGATCGGCTGCCTTCGCGAGTACAGCGGCAGCGTGGCGGCCTGCGCCCTGGCCCATTTCCTCGTAGACATCGGCCACTGGTGGCTGCCGTGAACAGCCGGTGGAGGTTGGCCGCGTTGGCGGCGCTCGGAATCACGGTGGTGGTCGCCGCCCGCTGGCAGTTGCCCCAGGCGCCACCGATGTTCGAGGGGGCCTTCACTCCGCCACCCTTCAGGTACTGCTCGCCGCCAAAAGACCTGGCTTCGACCAACAACCAACCGGCGGGCGGCCAAGCCGACCTCGCGTCCATCAACGGGGTCAATAAGTTGGGCACCGCTGAGACCAGCGATCCCGGCGGATCGCAATTCGTGGCCTTCTTCGCCCAGGGCGTCTTCAAGACCACCGAGGTCGTCCATATCAAGATCTCGGTCCGGTGCGCAGGGGCGCCTTCCCCGCCGCCCCACAGCACCCTGGTCGGTAACGACTACCTGCTCCAGGCGTATACCGGCGCGAGCCCGGACGAGCAGCCGCCGCTGGTGCTGCAAACCCCGGCCCAGGTGTTGCTCCGAATACCGCCGATCTCCTACAACACCGTCCGCGTGTCCTACGACGGCAGCTGGCGCGAGACCCAGTTTGGGGCCCAGACCGACCTCGTCAACATCAGCCTCAACCACCTGGGCGACGTCGCCGCCTTCAACGACACCAGCCTGCAGAGAAAGGCCCAGCCTCCGCCCAGTTTCAACTTCGCCGCCATCTTCGAAGCTGCGCTCACGGTGATAGCGGTGCTGGTCATCGCGGCCGGCATCATCGCCCAGCGCCGTCGCACGCAAGCCGCCCCGAGGAACCCGCGAGCAGCCCCAAAGAAGTAGTTGGAGGCGACTCCGGGAGTCGAACCCGGGATCAGGGATTTGCAGTCCCATGCCTTACCGCTTGGCTAAGTCGCCCTAGGCGCCGATTTTACTTGCCGCCGCCGAGATCAGCGGGATCTTCAGATGCGCGGGGCGCTGAAGCGATTGGCGAGGTCGATCGAGGCCCAGCCGTCAGTGAATCCGGAGAACCTCGATGTCGAAGATGAGGGTTGCGTTGGCGGGGATCGTCGGCGGTCGGCCGGAGGCGCCATAGCCCAACGCCGGCGGGATTATCAGACGGCGCTTGCCGCCGACCTTGATGCCCGGGATGCCCTCCTGCCAGCCCACGATCACCTGCCCACCGCTGCCGGCTGTCAGCTGGAAGCCGCCGCCGCGGTCGCGAGAGCTGTCGAACTTGGTGCCATCGGCAAGCCACCCGGTGTACTGGACGGTGATGCACTGCCCGTTCGCGACCGCCGGCCCAGTGCCGGGCACGACCTCGGCGTACTGCAGCCCGTCGGCGGTCTTGCTGAATTGGGCGGAGGCGTACGCCTGGAAGGCATCAGGGGCGCCCCGCGAGGCGACCGTGCTGTCGGCACCGGAGCCACAGCTCGCGGTGGGCGAGAGCAGCGGCGCCGCGCTCGACGTGGTGTCGGTCGGCGTTGGGTTACCCTCACCCACTGGCCCGCCGCACGCCGCCAGTAGCACCACTACCGCTACCAGAGCTGCTGCCGCGCCCAGCTGAAACCTCAGGCGCTGTTGCCGCTGCGCCGGTTGTTGACGAAGTCCACCAATACGTAGTCGCCCAGCCGCTGGCTGTTGACGAAAAATGCGCGGCCTCGGTTAAGACGAGTGAGGCGCTTGACGAAGTTGCGCAGGTAGTGGTTGGTCTCGAGCATGAAGCAGTTGATGGTGATGCGCTGCTGGGTGCAGCGCTGCACCTCCATCAGGGTGCGGCTGAAGGTCTCCTCCACCGGCGGGTAGGCGAAGACGACGCCGCCGCGGTCATCGAGGTGAGCGGTGGGCTCGCCGTCAGACACCATGATGATCTGCTTGTTGGCACCGCTGTGCTTGGAGAGCAACTGGCGGGCACGCATGAAACCGGCCTGCATGTTGGTGCCGTAGACGCATTCCATCGAGGACAGATTGGGCAGGTGCTCGCGCTTGATCTCCCGGGCGCGGTCGCTGAAGCCGATCACGTACAGCACATCGCGCGGGAACTGCGAGTGGATCAGGCTCTCCAGCGCCATCGCCATCTTCTTGGCGGCGTAAAAGTTGCCTCGGAGCGGCATTGACCGCGACATGTCCAGCATCAGCACGGTGGCGGCCTGGGTCGAGGCGTCGACTTTGTAGACCTCGAAGTCCTTGAAGTTGATCTTGGGCACGTGCCCGCCGCCGCCCTCGCGCTTGACGGCGTTGAGGACGGTGCGCTCGACATGGAGCCGGAAGGGGTCGCCGAACTCCCAGGGCTTGGTCTCGTCGGCGGCCTCCACGCCGTCCCCGGTCTTGCGCAGCTCGTGGGGGCCGAAGCGGTCGCGCTTGAGGTTGGCGAAAAGGTCCCGGAGCGCCTTCTGCCCGATGCGGCGGATGCCCTGCGAAGTCAACTTGAGGCCGCCCTCGGCGCGCTCCACGTATCCCTGGTCCTCCATCTCCTGCAGCAGCTGGTTGAGTCGATCGATGGCTCGGACGGCGTCCTCGCCGAGCAACTCCTCCATCTCCTGGCGCTGCTCCCCGGGCATCGGCTGGCCGCGGTAGGTGTCCCGGAGGGCCCGCTCCATGGCGTCGAGGTGGGAGAGATCGGCGATCACCTCCTGGGCGGCGCCGAAGGGCAGGCTCTCCTCACCGAAGAACGAGTAGCGGTTGCCAAGACGGCGGCGCTGCGTGCGGGAGGCCAGGTGCTGGCCGAGCTCCGCCAGCTCGTCCTGCAGGCCCTCGTCGTTCATGGTCTGCTCGATGATGTCCTGCAACTGCCGGCGCTGCTCCGGTGACAGCGACTGCAGCATCGACTCCATCCTCTCCATCTGCTGCGACATCTGGGCCACCAGCTCGTCGAGGTTCCTGGGCTTGGGATCGGCGAAGAGGTCGCCATGCTTGGCCATGAAGCGCTCGAAGTCGGGCTCCTTGCCGGCCTCCCGGTCGCGGAGCATCTGGTTGAGGTCGTGGAGCATGTCCTTGACCCGCTCCATGTTCTCCCCGGTCATCGAGCGGAGCCCCTGGTCGAGGTTCTGGAAGTAGGTGTCGGCGACCTGCCGCTGTAGCTCGTCCATCAGCTCGCGGTACTTCTGCTCCGCGCCGGAGTCCATCCACTCGTAGTCCTGCAGCTCCTTGAGGGCGGTGCCGGGCTCGGGTGAGAGGTCGTCGAGCTTGTCGAGCTTGGGCTGGGCGATCTTCTCGAGGATGTTCTTGGCGCTGCCTTCCTCGACGGTGTCAAGCCGCTCCCTGATGGTTTTGCGTTCCTGGCTGAGGATGCCGTCCAAGCGCTCACGGATGTCGTCGAAGACGGACTCCAGGTTGTATCGGTTGAGCTGCTCCAGGCGGCGGCGGCGGACCATCTCGACCAGCTCCTCGATCCCCGCCAGCCGCTGGCCGCCGGGGTTGCGCCAGCCGGAGCTGAGGACGCGACGCATCGCGAATTCGAAGTCGCTCCCCGCGAAGACGTCCTCCGAGATCCGGTCCATGACGTCCTCGGCATCGACCGGGAGCGGCTCCTGGGTGCCGTCCCAGCCGGAGTACAGGTTGTGGCGCGAAAAGGCGGTCATCGCGATAGCGCCGTCATGCCGAGCCGCTGGGATCAGCCGCCGTAGACCGCCCCGGAAGCCATGTGGGCCTTGTTGAGGCGCTTGCCCAGGTGGAGACCTTCGAGGATGAACTCCAGCACGCTGGCGGTCATCGCCGGGGAGGCCTTGACTTTGAGTCGCTGCATCGCCGCCGCGACCTCGGGGAACTCCTCGGCCTCGGCCACGTAATCGGCTGTCGACAGCCGGTCGCTGACCTCGAAGCTGTGCCCAGTGTCGAATCGCTCCACCATGTCGGTGAGCTCCGAGGAGTCGAGGTGGCGCCGGAAGACGTTGGACACCGCGCTCCGGGTCAGCTTCTCCAACAGGGCCTCGTCGTCGGCCTCCTCATAGCTTTCCAGCTCGATCTTGCCCACCGTGCTGGGCCCGATCGCGGCCAGGTCGCTGATCCGCGGGACCGCCTCCGGCTCGCCATTGCGGATGGCCCGCCGGAGCGCGTTTGCGATCAGGTTCTCATCGTTGGCGATGCTCACGCGCACCGACACGCCGCTGCCCTGGTTGACCTGCGGATGGCGCCGCGCCAGGTGGGTGATCTCCGCCACCACCTCCTCCATAAAGGCCGGCATCTTGACCTTGACGTCGATGTCCTCGAAGGAGCGCGCCTCGGCCCGGACGATGTCCATCTCGTGCGCCACCGTCGGGGGGTAGTGGGTGCGGATCTGGGCCCCGAAGCGGTCCTTGAGCGGGGTGATGATGCGGCCGCGGTTGGTGTAGTCCTCGGGGTTGGCGCTGGCGACCACGAAGACGTCCAGCGGCAGCCGGATGCGGTAGCCGCGGATCTGGACGTCGCGCTCCTCCATCACATTGAGGAGGCCGACCTGGATCCGCTCGGCAAGGTCGGGCAGCTCGTTGATGCAGAAGATGCCGCGGTTGGTGCGCGGCACCAGGCCGTAGTGGATGGTCAGCTCGTCGGAGAGGTACCGCCCCTCGGCCACCTTGATCGGGTCGACCTCGCCGATGAGGTCGGCGATCGACGTGTCGGGGGTGGCCAGCTTCTCGGCGTAGCGCTCGTCCCGGTGCCACCAGGCGATGGCGACGGCGTCACCATCAGCGGCGACCTTCTCGCGGCACTCGCGGCAGGCCGGGTGGTAGGGGTCGTCGTTGATCTGGCAGCCCTCGATCACCGGGACGTACTCGTCGAGGAGGCCGATCATGGCCCGGATCAGGCGGGACTTGGCCTGGCCGCGCTCCCCCAAAAAGACGATGTCCTGACCCGACAGGATGGCGTTCTCGATGTTGGGGATGACGGTCTCCTCGAAGCCGAGGATGCCGGGGAACAAATCGGCGCCGTCGCGCATCAGACGCACCAGGTTTCGGCGCATCTCGGTCTTGACCCCGGGGACTTCGTACTCCGCCTTGCGCAGCTCGCCTATGGTGCTGGGTCGGTTCATGATCTCCTCGTTGGGCCCCAGACCGGCATCGTGCCGGAAGATCTGAACTCCAATATATCCCCCGCGAATTAAGGCGCCCTTGGTCGATCCGCTCGGCGGCAGGCGTTGTACTGCAAAATGTTGCGGTGGCCCAAGCTCGGAGCAACCGCAAAGTGACCAGCCCGGAATCGATAAGGCTGCTCGCCTACGGCAAGGCGGGCCGCCGCAAGGCACCCCAGACCCAGCGCTTGCTGGACTGGTATCGCCAGATGTACCTGATCCGCCGCTTCGAGGAGGCGGCGGCTGAGATGTACGCCCTGGGCAAGGTCGGAGGCTTCCTCCACCTCTACATCGGCGAGGAGGCGGTTGCGGTCGGCGCGATGGCCGCACTGCAGCCCCAGGACCACCTGCTCACGCACTACCGGGACCATGGCTATGCGCTGGCTCGGGGCTGCGACCCGGGCGCGGTGATGGCCGAGCTCTTCGGCCGCTCCACCGGCGTGACCCGCGGGATGGGCGGTTCGATGCACCTGGTCGACCCCGAGCGCAACTTCTGGGGCGGGCACGCCATCGTCGGCGGCCACATCGTGATCGCCCCGGGGTTGGCGCTGGCGGCGGTGATGCAGGGTCAGAAGCGCGTGGTAGTCGACGTCTTCGGCGATGGCGCCACCGCCATCGGCGAGTTCCACGAAGGCGTCAACCTGGCCGCGATCTGGAACCTGCCCGTGATTTTCCTGATCGAGAACAACCTCTACGGCATGGGCGCGCGGCCCGAGGAGCAGTTCAAGGTTCCTGAGATCTACAGACGGGCCCAGGCATACGGCATCCCGGGCAAGCGCGTCGACGGGATGGACGTGACCTCAGTCAACCGCGTCATGTCGGAGGCAATCGAGCGCGCCCGAGGCGGCGGCGGGCCAACCATCGTCGAGGCCGTCACATATCGCTTCCGGGGCCACTCGATGGCCGACGCCGAGAACTACCGCGAGAAGGCGGAGGTCCGCAAGTGGCAGAAGCGTGACCCCATCCGGATCCTCGACGAGGCGCTGGTCAAGGGCGGCCTGGTGGCGCGCAAGGAGCTGCACGAGATCCAGCGGGGCGTCGAGATACAGGTCCAGGACGCTGTCGTCTTCGCCGACACCAGCCCCTTCCCGTCGCTGGACACCCTCTTCCAGAACATCTACGCGATGCCATTGGCGGACCGCGGCGGAGCGGTCAGCGGTCCAGAGGTTGTGATCCCGCCGCTGCTGGTGGCCAAGGCCGCTCGCCTGACCCAGAAGTCGGAGGAGCGCTCCCGCCGGCAGCCTGCGCTGACGTCGTTCGAGGAAGACCCCAGCGGCCCGGGCGGGCGACCCTCGGCCGGGCCGGAGCCATCCGCCGAGCCGCTGCCAACGGCTGCCAGGCCCGGGTCGGGGAAGGCCACCGCGGATCCCAAGCCAAAAGCGGAAAGCGACGGCAAGGCGGCGACGCCGGCGCCGCGGGCTGGCCGGCTGCCCCAACCGGGCCGGCCCGGTAGCAAGACATGAGCGAGCTGACCTACCGGGAAGGGCTGCGCCAGGCGCTCAAGGAAAAGATGGAAGGCGACCCGCGCGTCTTCATCCTCGGTGAGGACGTCGGCGCCTACGGCGGCGCCTACTCCGTGACCCGTGGCCTGCAGGAGGAGTTCGGACCCGAGCGCGTGCGGGAAACCCCCATCGCGGAGTCGGCCATCATCGGCTGCGCCGTGGGCGCCGCGATGGGCGGGATGCGCCCGGTGGCGGAGATCATGACGATCAATTTCGCGCTGCTGGCGATCGACCAGATCGTCAACCACGCCGCCAAGTTCCACTACATGTTCGGCGGCAAGATCCGCGTGCCGATGGTCATGCGCACAGTCAGCGGCTGGGGTCAGCTGGGCGCCACCCACTCGCAGACCTTCGAGAACTGGTTCAGCTCGGTGCCCGGCCTCAAGGTGGTGGCACCGGCCACCCCTCGCGACGCCAAGGGCCTGCTCAAGGCCAGCATCGAAGACGACGACCCCGTCATCTTCATCGAGCATTCGCTACTCTACGGCATCAAGGGCGAGGTTCCTGACAACGACTTCCGCGAGCCGCTCGGCCAGGCCCTGGTGGTGCGGGAGGGCACCGACCTGACCATCGTCGGCTACTCCCGAATGCTGCAGGTTGCCCTGAGAGCCGCGGTCCAGCTCGAAGAACAGGGCGTCTCCGCCGAGGTCATCGACCTGCGCACCTTGCGGCCCCTGGACATGGACACCGTCTACGAGTCGGTGCGCAAGACCCACCGCCTGGTGGTCGCGGAGGAGGATTGGCGGACCATCGGCATCGGCGCCGAGATCGCCGCGTCGACGGCTGAGGAATGCTTCGACCAGCTCGACGCGCCGGTGCGGCGAGTGGCGATGCCCGACGTGCCCATGCCCTACGCCAAGAACCTCGAGCTGGCGCTGGTGCCGACCGAGGAGGAGGTCGTGGCCGCAGCCAGGTCGGTGATGGAGTGAAAGACATCCTGATGCCCCAGATGGGCTACGACATGACCGAGGGCACCGTGATCCGCTGGGTCAAGAAGGTGGGCGACCGGGTCCACCGAGGCGACATCGTGGCGGAGATCGAAACCGAGAAGGCCACCGTCGAGATCGAAGCCTTCGAATCCGGGACCCTCCTGAGCATCCTCGCCAGGCCGGGCGAGACCATCCCCGTGGGCGAGCCCATCGCGACACTCGGCGAAGCCGGTGAGGAGGTGCCCGGACCGTCGCCCAAGCAGGCGCCCGCGCCGGCGCCGGCGTCAACCCCGCCTCCCGCACCCGCCCCTGCGGCGCCCGTCGCTGCTGAGGCGCCGCCCGCCGCCAAGAGCAAAACCGTGGCAGCGCTCCCGGCGCCGGCCCCGGCGGTCGAGTACGCCGATGGCGAACGTCCCCACGCGTCGCCATTGGCGCGCCGGATCGCGGAACGCTTTGGCGTCGATCTTCGCCAACTGCGCGGCAGCGGACCTGGCGGGCGCATCGTCGCCAGCGACGTCGAGGCGGCTGCCGAGGCGCAACCGCCGGCAGCTGCGCCCGCCGCGGCACCCGCCGCCGCCGGGGATGCGCCCAAGACCGCGGCGAAGCCAGCACCTGCGCCATTGCCGGAGGGAGCCGAGGATATCGAACCGACAAAGCTGCGGCAGGCAATCGCGCGCCGGATGTCGGAATCCAAGCGCAACGCGCCTCACTTCTATGTCAGCGTCGACATCGACGCCGGCAAGCTGCTGGCACTACTCGCGCGCATCAACAAGGCCAAAGCCCACGTCAGTGTCAATGACCTGTTGGTCAAGGCCCTGGCGCTGGCGGCGGTGAAGCACACCAACGTCAACGCCGCCTACATCGACGACAAGGTGAGGCACTTCAAGCGGATCGATGTGGGCATCGCCGTGGCCACCGAGAACGGTCTCCTCTCCCCCGCCATCCTCGACTGCGCCGACAAGCCCGTGGTCAAGATCAGCCAGGAGAGCAAGGATCTGGCTGAGCGCGCACGCTCCGGTCACCTGAAGCCCGAGGAGTACGGTGGCGGCACCATCACTCTGAGCAACCTGGGGATGTACGGCATAACCTCGTTTCTGGCCATCATCAATCCGCCACAGGCGCTGATCGTTTCGGTCGGCAGGGCTGCCGACCGGGTGGTTGTCAAAGCCGGCAAACCGGCGGTCGGCAAGGTGATGACCGCATGGGCGGCGGCCGATCATCGCGTGCTCGACGGAGCCGAGGTGGCGCAGTTCATGGCCACTTTCCGGGAACTTGTGGAGGACCCCGGGCGCCTCAACACCTGATTGCTAGAATGTCCCGGCTCGCGCGGGAGTAGCTCAGTGGTAGAGCACTACCTTGCCAAGGTAGGGGTCGCGGGTTCAAATCCCGTCTCCCGCTCCAGCGTCAAATT
>DAITAT010000051.1:0-12642 GCA_036824145.1 Candidatus Dormiibacterota bacterium | reverse complement strand
CTACATCCCGGGTGGTGCCTGGCTGAGGGTGAACTTCTCCGCCGGGGAGCCGCAGCTTGGGCAGGTCTCCGGGGGCTCGAAGCCGCGGTCGGTGAAGCCGCACTCCCTGCACTGCCACTGGCGGGTGGCGAAGAACTGGATGATGTCGGAACGGCTGACGATGCCGATCAGCTTCTCGCCGTCCACCACCGGCACCCGGCGAATGCGGTGAGTGACGAAGAGTCGGGCCGCCTCGCCGAAGGGAGCCTCGGGCGAGATGGTGATCGGTTCGCGGCTCATGATGTCGCCCACGGTCTTGCCGCGGCGGTCGATGACATCGAACTCGGACACCACCCCGACCAGCTTGCCTTTGCTGTCGAGAACGGGCAACCCGGTGATCCGGTGACGCGTCAGGATCGACGTCAGCTCGGCCACGGTGGCTGATTCCGAGATCTTGAGGACCTCTCGGGACATGATGTCGCGGACCAGGACCATCAGTGAATAGTGGCAACCCCAGGGCATTAGAGCAAGCGAAACCGCCGGGAAGAGGGGTTTCGACCGGATATCATGCTTACCGGCGCGCTTGTCGCGGGCCCAATTTGCGCGACCGGCGGCTCCGGCCCCACACGCGCCCACGAGGATGAGATGGCGGAAATCGACAGGGTAAGTGTTGTCGGCGCGGGCACGGTCGGGTCGCAGCTGGCCTACCAGTGCGCCCTCGCCGGGCTACCGGTGCGGATGTTCTCGCGTCGGGTGGAGACACTGGAGAAGGGCGTCGCCAACGCCGAGCGGCTGCTCAAGCGCCGGGTCGAGAAGGGCACTCTCAGCCAGGAGGACTGCGACGCCGCCCTCGGGCGCGTCCATCCGACCATCGAGCTGGAGGAAGGCGTCGCCCA
Organism: Candidatus Dormiibacterota bacterium; assembly: GCA_036824145.1. Classification (GTDB taxonomy): domain Bacteria; phylum Chloroflexota; class Dormibacteria; order DASZGP01; family DASZGP01; genus DATMMS01. The sequence goes on along the minus strand of DAITAT010000051.1, from coordinate 11,767 downwards.
CGCCCAGATCGTGATCGAGGCGGTGGCCGAGGTCCTCGAGATCAAGCACGGTCTCTGGAAGCAGCTCGACGAGGCCGCCCCCGAGGAGGCGATCTTCGCCTCCACCAGCTCGACAATCGGCATCAGCCACCTGGCCCACGTCACCAATCGCACCGATCGCTGCATCAACGCCCACTTCTTCAACCCCGTCCTCCTGATGGACCTGGTCGAGGTGGTGCGCGGGCCCCACACGTCGGACGAGACAGTCGAGGCGACGATGGAGTTCTGCCGCCGCGTCGGTCGGCACCCGGTGCTGGTGCAGAAGGATAGCTACGGCTTCATCGTCAACCGCGTCGTCTTCACAGCGATTCGCGAGGCGCTGCGGCTGCTCGATGACGGCGCAGCCACCGCCGAGGATATCGACGACGCCTGCGTCCGCGGCCTCAACTGGCCGATGGGCCCGATCAAGCTGGCCGACTTCATCGGGCTCGACGTCATCCATGACGCCTGGCTGCTGGGCAAGGACGAGATGCACGATGACGCCTGGGCCCCGACCGCGGAGCTCAAGCAGCACGTCGAGGCGGGCGAGCTGGGCATGAAGACCGGTCGCGGCTTCCTCGATTACCGCAAGAAGTAGCCGGATGACGGGCGCCGTGGCGATCCTGGGCGGCACCGGCAAGGAGGGCCGTGGGCTGGCGGCGCGCTGGTCGCGGGCCGGCCGCCGGGTGGTCATCGGCTCGCGCGACCCCGAGCGGGCAGTGGCCGCCGCCGCCGAAGTCGCCGCGCTGAGTGGCGGAGAGGTCGACGGTGTCGACAACGCCGAAGCTTGCGCGGCCGCCGACATCGTGGTGCTGGCGACGCCTTTCGACGGCCTCGACGCCACCGTGACAGCGCACGCCGGCGCCCTGCGCGGCAAGCTGGTGGTCAGCGCCGTGATCCCACTCCAGGTGGTCGACGGCAACTTCGGCACCTTGGCCGTGCCCGAGGGCTCGGCGGCGGAGCTGGTGGCGGCTCGCCTACCGGGCATCCGGGTGGCGACCGCCTTCCACAACATCAGCTACAAGCTCCTACTCGACCTTGATCACCTCCTCGACGAGGACATCCCGGTGGCAGCCGACGCCGAAGCCGACCGGGAGCTGGTGCTTGGACTCTGCCGCGACATGGGGGCGCGGGGGGTGGCCGTCGGCCCGCTGAGCCTGGCGCGTTACCTCGAGGGGTACACCGCGGTGCTACTGACCATCAACAAGCTCCACCGGACTGAGGCGGGGATTCGCTTCACCGGCCTTCCGTAGGCGGCGGAAGACGAACTCCACCGCCCAATAGCTCGCCGCCGCGAAGAGGATGCCGGCCAGGGCGTCGGCGACGTAGTGCTCGCCCAGGTAGACGATGCTGAAACAGACGGCAACGGCCCATAGCGCCAGCGGCCAGGCGCGGCGACCCCAGAGCTTGAGCGCGTAGAGCAGACCCAGGACCGGGAAGGCGGCGTGGAGCGACGGCATCGCCGCCACCTGGTTGGGGTTGAGCCGCTGGTAGAACCAGTCGGTGGCGCTGGGCAGGGTGTGGTTGATGATTTTCTCAACGTGGGGCAGGTAGCCCTGTTGAGAGGCCAGCCATGGCGGCGCCACCGGCACCAGCAGGTAGAAGACAAAGGCGGTGAAACTCATGGCCAAGAGCGCCGCCGCGAAGCGCCGGAAGAGGGCGCGATCCTTGATCCAAAAGACAAAGCCCAGCGTCAGCGGGTAGGCGAAGTGGCAGAAGTAGAAGATCGTCGCGATCACGTCCAGGACCGACACCACCCCGGGCTGGTACAGGTGCTGTTGCAGCCACACCGTGGGCTGATGGCCGAGGAAGACAAAGGCGTCGAAGTCGATAGGTTCGCGGTAGTGCACCTCGATCCCCGACGACCCCGCTAGCCCACGCAGGATCTCGTAGCCAAGGAAAAGCGCGACGAAGGGGAGCCAGTCAACCACGAAGGCCTTCCACCGGCCCAGTGCGATCGCGCCGAGCAGCAGGACGATGACGAAGTAGTCCGGAGAGACGGAGATGCCGCGCCAGATCGAGAAGGCGCTGACCGCGATGACGTAGAGGATCACCGCCGGCACCATGAAGGTGCTAAAGCGGTTAGTCGGCAATCGCATCGCGGCTATCAGACCTCACCCGTCACCAAGTCGTATTGAGAGAACGCTGAGAGCATATCGTCCGAGTCGGGCTTAGAAAGGCCTGAGAAAGCGCCCTGGAAAGTGGTTGGGGGGAGGGCCACGTAATACGATCGGGAAGTGAAGAATCCAACTGAAGGCAAGGTGCTGGTGGTCGACGACGAGCCCGGGATCGTCGACTTCATCCGGCTTGGCCTGCAGTACGAGGGCTACGAGGTGCAGTCCGCACCCGACGGTAGGGCGGCAATGATTGCCATCAGCGACTTCAAGCCGGATTTGGTCATCCTCGACATCGCGATGCCCCGCATGGACGGTTACGAGGTCTGCCGGGCGGTCCAGGGCGCCGACATGGGCATCCTGATCCTCAGCGCCAAGGACGGGCTGGAGGATCGGCTCAAAGGCCTGGAGGTGGGCGCCGACGACTACCTGGTCAAGCCTTTTCACTTCGAGGAGCTGCTGGCTCGAGCCAAGGCCATCCTGCGTCGCCGGCGGCCGACCGCGGGAGAGACGCTGCGGGTGGCCAACCTGGTGCTCAACGATGGCACCCGCGAGGTGCACCTGGCGGAACGGCCGATCGAGCTTACGACGCGCGAGTTCGACCTCCTCAAACTGCTGATGCAGCACCCCAACCAGGTCCTGCCGCGCGACAAGATCCTCGACCAGGTCTGGGGCTACAACTTCTACGGCGACGAGAACAACGTCGAGGTCTACATCCGCTACCTCAGGCAGAAGCTCGGCGATGAGGACCGCCAGCTGATCCAGACCGTCCGGGGCGTGGGGTATCGGATCGCACCAGGCGCCTAGGCTCGGCCGCTGGATATGAGCCTCAGGACCCGCCTTTCCCTGCTGTCTGTCGGCCTGCTGCTGGTGCTGCTGGTCGTGGGTGGCATCTTCCAGTACTTCGCGCTGGGCCAGTACCTCTTCCGCGATGAGGCTCAGGTGTTGCAGCGGCGATACACCCAGACGATCCGTGACCTGACCGTCAGGGGGCGCGCCTGCACCGCCGCCGGCCAGCTCGCCAGCGGGGCTGCCCTGGGGGCGGCGGCCAAGCTGGTGCCACCGGTTTCCGGAGGCCACATCACAACCGCCGCCGCCGACTGCATCGTGCGCGCCGCCAGCGGCACCCTGGTGACGGCGGTTCTGATCGACGACAGCGGCGGCGTGGTGGCTTCGGCGCCGGACGGCGCCTCCCCGCCCACCCTGGCTCTGGCGGACTACTCCAGCGCCACCCAGGGGAAGACCAGACCCTATTACTTGACCGGCAGCGGGTCAAACGAGAGCCTGATCGTGCTCCACAGCCTGGGCACCCGTAACGGCCGCAGCCTGGGCGTGGTGCAGCTGAGCGAGTCCGCCTCAGGGCTGCGCCAAACCCAGGGCCGGCTGCTGACGATCCTGGCCACCGCCACCGGGGCCCTGATGTTGCTGGCGGTGCTGCTGCTGCCCCTGCTGGTTCGCCGGGCGCTGGCGCCGCTGCGGCGCGTGACGGAAGCTTCGACGGAGCTCGCCGGTGGTGATTTCACCCGCCGGGTCGAGGAGCCGCCGACTCGCGATGAGTTGGGACGGCTGGCGCGCGCCTTCAACGAGATGGCGGCGGCAGTCCAGCGCGCGTTTTCGATCCGCGCCGAGAGCGAAGCCGGGATGCGCCATTTCGTCGGCGACGCCTCGCACGAGCTGCGCACCCCCCTTACCACCATCCAGGGTCAGCTTGACCTGCTCGAGCGAGGGGCGGCGGAAGACCCCGGCGCCCGGCAGCAATCCCTGACGTCGATGCAGCGGGAGGTGCGGCGGATGTCGGGCCTGGTCGAAGACCTGCTGACGCTTACCCGACTGGAGGGCGCCGAAGCTGTCTCGGACAAGGTGCGTCAGCCCGTCGACCTCGACGCCCTGATCGCCGACACCGTAGACGAGCAATCCGTCCGCGCCCCCGACCAGCGAGTAGAGGTCCAATCCCAAAACCGAGGACAAGCCCTGACCCTCGGTGATCCCGACCAGCTGCGACGGGTGATCCTCAACCTCGCCAACAATGCTGTCGCTCACGCGCCCGGCGGCGTCCACGCCTGGCGATCATCGGTCGAGGACAACCAGGTGGTCGTCAGCCTCACCGACCAGGGCCCGGGAATCGCGGCCGATGCGCTGCCCCGACTGTTCGATCGATTCTTCCGCGCGCCGTCGGAGGCGACTTCGCCGGCAAATGGGTCGGGGCTGGGACTGGCGATCGTGAAGTCGATCGTGGAGGCACACGGAGGCAGCGTCGATGCGGCCAGTTCCGCCTCCGGGGCCACCATCACGGTGAAGCTTCCGCGGCTGACGGCGCCGGCGGGGTGAACGCCGATCAGGCCCGGCGGACGACCTCGATGCGGGCGTGGCCGAAGTCCGAACTCAGCAGGCTGACCTCCTGCCCATCCATCCGCAACGAACGGGGCACCTGCTCTTCGGGCTCGCCGTGGTCGAGCCAGACCTCCAGTCGCTGACCGACCTCCATCCGCTCCAGCCGCAGGCGGGTCTTGACGTAGTTGAGAGGGCAGCGAGTGCCCCGCAAGTCGAGCGTCTCGGCGTCCATAAGGTCTGTCTCAGCCCTGGGGCAGGTAACGAGCCAGCGGGCCGAACCACTGCGGGATGAGCGCGAACTGGCCGGTGAAAAGGAGCAGTCCGACCAGCACCAGCAGACCACCGGAGGCCGACTCGACGAGGCGGGCGTGGCGGTTGAGCTGTCGTATCGCCGGGCGCAGACGGTCGAGCAGCAGCGCCACCGTCAGGAAGGGCACCGCCAGGCCGGCGCAGTAGAGGAGCATCAGGCCGGCGCCGCCGACGAGGTCATGGGTGCTCGCCCGCAGGATGATGAAGGTCAGGATCGGGCCCACGCAGGGGGTCCATCCCAGTCCGAAGGTCATGCCCACCAGGAGCGCGGAAAGGGGACTGCCGCTGGGAAGGCGGTGGGCGAGCGAGAAGCGCCCCTCACGCTGCAGGAACGGCACCCGCAAGAGGCCGAGGAACTGCAGCCCCAGGAAAATGATCACGACCGCGCCGACCTCGGTCAGGAGATTCTTGTAGTCGATGGGCAGGTCCACCACCAGGGCCCTGAATACCGCAAACAGCAGGATGAAGACGGCGGAAAACCCGGCCACGAAAATCGCCGCGTTGACGACCAGGTTGCGACGGCTGTTGCCTTTCTCAACGCTTGCCCCGCCAAGGTAGGCCAGGTAGCCGGGCACCAGGGCCAGGACACACGGAGACAGAAACGAGAGCAGGCCGCCTAGGAAGGCGGCCACCGGATCGACACTGGTCAGCATTCGAGTTTGAGTCTACGAGGACTCGGTCCGACCCACCGCCGGATGGATTCGGCCGGGGGCGCCGCGTCTAGTGGAAGCGGATGATCGCGGAGACCTGGACGGGGGCCGACTCCGGTAGCTCGGTGGTTGGGAGGACCGTCCGCCGGTGGCGGCCGCTGCGGCCGAAGACCTGGAAGAAGGCCTCCGAGGCGCCGTCGGCAACCCGGCTGACGTTCTCGAAGCCGGGGCTACAGCGAACCAGGATGTTCAGCTGTATCACCTGGGAGACGCGGTCGAGGCTGCCCAGCTCCTGCCGGGTCAGGGCGATCAGGTTGTGAGAGCAGAGGCGGGCGGCCCGGGCCCCGGCGCGCACTGAGGTGCCGGCATCGATCGAGCCGGAGAACCGCATCTCGGCTCCCCAGCGCGGCAGCATCGGCGGCGTGTAGAGCATTTCCCCAACGCGGCGCATCTCTCTGAGGTCGTCCCGCCGCACTGGCGGAAGGAACAAGGTCAGCCCGCTGAGGACCTGCTCCGGAGTATGGCTCGAATCTAGCAAGACGGCATCCGGCATGAACTTGCGGTCAGGTTATCGCGGGTCCTGCGAAGATGCGATGCGCTCCGGGAAAATTTAAATGAAGGTTTGCTTACGAACCTTCTGCGGGGATATCGCGTCGCCGCCGCACGATCAGGAAGCGGCCCGCAAGGACCAAGAACAGGACGCCGACCACCACCACGGCAATCCCCAAGGGCAGGTCGTTTCGAGGACTCCCCGCCGGGCGAGGGCTGGGCGCACAGCTGGGCGACGGGGATGGGCCGGTCGACCCGGGAGCTGAAGGCGATGCCGCCGGCGCGGTGGCCGCCACCGTGGCCCCGGCCGAGGCGCCCGGCGAGGGAGTGCCTGACGCCGAGGTGATGGGGCTCGAGCAGGGAACCGGCAGGACCACCGGGAAGCTCGCGACCACGCCCGGCGAGCTGGCTGCCAGCGGCGGGCAGTCGCTGTTGCCCTCGGGGCATAGGCCGCTCTCGGCGCTTCCCTTGGGACGGGCCTGGGTATCGATTAGCGAATAGGGCAGCACCGCCGGCTTGTCAGGGTCCCAGGCGATGGCGAAAAGCGTCGCAGGCGAATCGCGGCCCGCCGAAAGCGCCGTGATCCCCTTGGTCGCCAGCCCCGTCGAGATCTGTGCCCAGGTGCCGCCCCGATCGGTACTGCGCCACACGCCACCGCTGGTGCCACCGCCGCCGTCGCTGGCGGTGTAGACGATGTTTGGATCGGCGGGGCTGAGCGCCAGCGAGCCGAAGCCCTGCGCCGGCAGTCCGGCGAGCTGAGCCCAGCTTTGGCCGTCGTCGTCGCTCTTGTAGACGCCGCCGCTCCCCCCCACGAAGAGGGTGCGCAGGTTGTCCTGGGCGTGCACCGGCCCTGACGCAATCGCGCTGACCACAAGGTCGCCGGGCACCCCCTGCTTGAGCGCCACCCACTTGCCGCTGAGGTCCTGCGTGCCCTGCAGACGCGACCCCGGGTTGTTGGCGCCGTCGATCCCCGCCAGGATGATCAGGGGCGGGTTGTACTTGGCGAACGCCACCGAACTGACGTCGAAGCCCTGCAGTCCCATCGATTGCCAGTTCTTGCCGCCGTCGAGGGTCTTGTAGACGCCATCCGAGGTTCCGATCAGGATCAGGCCGCGCCCTAGCGCGATCGACCGCACGTTGAGGGCGCGCCCCGAGAGGCCCTTGTTCAGGGACTCCCACGTCTTGGCGCCGTCGAGGCTCTTGAAGAAGCCGCCGCCGGCGCCTCCGACATAGATCGGGGGGCTGCCCTTGGGCCCGTTTGCCGCGTCGATGGCCACCCGCCAGAGGTTCTTGGGGAGGCTTGAACTGCCGATGTCGTGCCAACTCTTGCCATCGTCGGTCCGCAGCAGTCCGCTGCCCATGGTGGCGACGTAGGCGGTGCCCGGCACCGCGGGGTCGTTGGTGACGCTGAAGACAGGCCCAGCCAGGGGCAGCGGGGCCAGCGGGGCCCATTGCACGTCGGCTCCGGCCGCGGGCAGAGCCACGGCAAATACAAGGGTGAGGAGCGCGACGGCACCTATGACGCGAACATCGACGGCCATCCGCCGACGAGTATAGGCGGGCGACTCCCGGCCGCCACCCCGGCTCGGGGATAATCCGTCCGTGGATCTGAAGGCGACGACCCAGAGCCCGCATCTGCATTGGTGGCGGAACGCCGCAGTTGATCTCATCAACCAGCCCGAGACCGTGAACGACGGCCCAGTTCGACTTGGCATCGCAGTCGTGCTCTCGGGGGCGGCGGTGCTGTTCTTCCGGCAGGAGGCGCTGCCGTTGCTGGCGGCCAGCGCATTGGGCGCGCTGCTGGTGCTCGGCGCGCTCTACGTCGGCTACCACCGCATCGGGCTGCGCCAGGCGGGCCGCCTGTGGCCCGGCTTCAGTCGCGGCATGACAACCGGGCTCCTCTTCTTCTGTCTCTGCCCGCCCGGCTTGCCGCTGGCTTTGGTACTGGCGTTGGCGGCGCTGGCGGTGCTGCTTGAGGGCTGGTTCCGAGGCCTGATGGTCCCGCTGGCGATCAGCGGCGTGATGGTGGCATGGCCGCTGGCCTGGCTCTGGCATCTGCATGCGGGCGGTGGGTACCTCTCGCCATTCCAGCTCCGCCCGCAGCTTGAGCCGATCGCGCTCTGGACCAAGTTCCAGCTGGAGCTGGACTCGGTGCGGCTATACACGGGCAACGTCGCCGGGTCGTTGGGCTCGACCTCCTTCGGCCTGGCGATGCTCGGCTTCTTGATCCTGGCCTTTCTGCGCCGGGCCTCCTGGCTCTTCCTGCTGGCCTTCTACGTCCCCGTCGCCGCGGTCATCGCCCTGACCCACAACCCGCTGCCGGTGTACCTGATCAGCGGTACCGCCGTGGTGTTCGCGGGCCTGGTCGCGGCTGAGGTCCGCAGCCTGCCGCTGGGACCCTGGTGGCGAATGGGGGCGGGTGGGGCGGCTGGGCTAGTCACCGCCGCCCTGCTGCTGCGCGGTGGCGGCTCCGAGTCTTACGGTGAGGGGATCATCGCGGTCGCCCTGCTGGTCTCGCTGTTCCAGCTGTTCGGGCTGGCAGGGTCGCCTGCCGTCATCTCGGAGGCGCGCCCCGCCCGCGGCAAATCCGAGCCGTCGGGGCAGACCTCGCCGGCACAGCTGGCGGCGCTGGTGGTGTTTCCCCCGGCCGGGTTGCTGATGGTCTGGCGCGACAAGTCGCTGCCGCCTTCGCAACGCAAAATCTTGGGCGGGCTCGGGCTGATCCTGTATATCCTCGTCCTTGGCGCAGCGCTGCTCTGGCTCTGGGCTCTCCGCCTGCCCGCCTAGCGCCAATGCACTGCGCCGTCAGCTGGCGCAGGCGGAGGTGTCGACCGGGGAGGTGCGTCCAACCCCGGCCCGGATATCGGAAGCGACCTCCCCATTGGTCAAGGCATAGCCCTCAGACGGAGCGCTGCTGGAGTTGGCGAAGACCACCGCCACCACCTGACCGTTGGCGTCGACCATGGGCCCGCCGGAGTTGCCGGGCCGGATGTCCGCCGTGAGCACGTAGATCTCCCGGGTGACCTGGTTCTCGCCATAGATGTCGCGACCCACCGCGGCAACCGCGGTGCGGACTGCAGCGGCGGAGATCGTCTCGTTGCCACCCCCGGGATAACCGATGGTGGCTCCGGTGGTGCCACGAGATGCGTCGGCCTGGGCAAGGGGCGCCAGGTTCAGCCCCGGGACGTAGAGGATCGAGACGTCGCGCTCGGGGTCGAATAGAACCACTTCGCCCGCCAGCGAGCGGCCATCCGGGACCAGTACCCGATGGTTGTGGGTACCGGCGACGACGTGGGCATTGCTAAGGATGTAGTTGCTGCCGACCGGGAAGCCGCTGCCGTATACCGCGCCGCCGCAGCCCAGGCTCCGAATCTTTACCGCCTCTTTGGCCGCCGCCACCACCGCCCGGTTGTTGCCAACGGCGGGATCGACAGTGACCGGGCCGGGAAGGTCGGGGTTGCTGATGGCGTCAAAGACACGCGGGTACGGCACCGCGGCGATGATCTGTTCGACCCCCGAGAGGAACCCCGGCGGTCGCGGGAACAGCGAATCGACGCTGCGCAGGATCGCCGAATTCTGAATCGCGATGGCCACCGGTGGGATGGGTCCGCGATTGAACGCAAGTCCCAGGAACCAGGAGGTGGCAAGCACCGCCATTGCCGAGAACGCGGCCCCGCCATAAGAATCGATCTCACCTCCCTCTGCCGACTGCATCAGACGGATCCGAAGCGGCTCGCCGAGCGAGTAGCCAATGCTGTAGCCGACCAGGGCGGTGATCGAGAGAACCGCCAGGGCAAGGTAGGGGCCGGAGTTGGTGCCCAGCGACAAGGCGCGCTGCATGAAGGGCGCGATGTATGCACCCAGCGCGGTGCCCGCCACCAGCCCCACGTACGACAGCGATGACAGTGAGAACCCGCGCCGGTAGCCGTTGCGCAGCGCCAGCACGATGAAGATGACGATGGCGATGTCGAGCAGACTCATCGCAGACAGGGTAACCGGCCGGATGAGGGCCAGGAATGAGAAGCTTTTGGGGATCGCCACCGTGATGCAGGAGGGTTGTAGCCGTGCAAGACGTCTTCGACGAGATCGACCGGAACCGCGCCGAGTACGTGCAGAGGCTGCGGCGATTGGTTCAGCAGCCCAGCGTGGCGGCCCAGAACCGCGGCGTCGCCGAGGCTCGCGCCGTCGTCACCGAGCTGGCCGAAGCCGCGGGGGCGAAAGTCGAAGAGGTGACCACGTCGGGCCAGTCCGTGCTCTGGATCGACTTCGGCGGCGATGGCAACCACACCGTCAACCTCTACAACCACTACGACGTCCAGCCGGAGGACCCGATCGAGCAGTGGGAGGTGCCGCCGTTCGACGTCACCGAGCAAGACGGCAAGCTCTACGGCCGTGGGGTCGCCGACGACAAGGGTTGCCTGGTGGCCCGGATCTGCGCCATCGAGGCATACCGAAAGGTCCGCGGCGAGCTGCCCCTGAAGGTGAGGATGGCGGCGGAAGGCGAGGAGGAGATCGGCTCCCCACACGTCGATGAGTTCGTCGACCAATTCGAGGCCAGACTCCGGGAAGCTGACGCCATACTGTGGGAGGGCAGCGAGCGCAACCTTGCGGGCCAGGTCGAGGCCGAGCTGGGGGGCAAGGGCCTGCTGTACGTCCAGTTCACCGCGCACGGGTCGCGCAAGGACGAGCACTCGATGTACGGCGGGATCGTGCCCAACCCGGCGTGGCGAATGGTCCGGCTGCTGAATGACCTCGTGGCCCCCGACGGCAAGGTCCAGATCCCCGGCTTCTATGACGACATCCGTGACGTCGACGACGCCAGCATGAAGCTGCTCGACAGCTTCCCCTTCGACGCCCGTCAGGAGCGAGAAGAGCGCGGGCTCGCCGCCTGGCAGCGCGCCATCCCCGACTCCGAGGCCGGCCGCGAGCTGCGCCTGGGGACGACGTCGAACATCGCTGGGTTTGTGTCCGGCTACGGCGGAGTCGGCTCGAAGACCGTCATCCCGGCGACCGGGCTGGTGAAGATGGACTTCCGCCTGGTTCCCGACCAGGACCCCGCCAAGATCGGCGAGTCGCTACGGGGCTGGATGCAGAACCACGGCTACGACGACGTCGAGCTCGAGCTGATGGCGATGCAGCGCGCCTCCCGTGGCCGCGCCGACCACCCCATCGTCGAGGCCCTGGTCAAGGCCGGCGAGATCGTCGGACTGGACTGTCGCGTGGCCCCCAACAGTCCCGGCACCGGGCCGATCTACCCGATGTGCGACCGGCTCGGCCTGCCGATGGCGATGGGGGAAGCCGTGGGGCGGAGCACCAGCCTGTATCACTCCCCCAACGAGCACATCCACGCCGATGAGTACATCCAGGCGATGAAGCACTTCATCGCCACCCTCGAGATTTATTCGGGGGCCTAGTGATTTATTCGGGGGCGTAGTTGGGCTGTCGCCCGGCAACACCTCTCTGAGACTCGGCCTGAGGGCCTGCGCTTTGGTGACCGCTGCCCTCGAGTACATCTCCGCTCGCCCACAACGGTCACGTCGCACGTCTCCAACAGGTGTTGCCGGACACCAGCCCATCCGCGCCCGCAACGAATGTCTGAAGGGGCAGACTGACCGATGACCTCCACGGAGGGACCGCGCGCGATCCCAATGAGGCGCTTGGTGGGTCAAGAGTGTGCCGGAATGTCACTGTGAGAATGCTGGGGTGCTGTTGCAACACCAGGCATGACTATTAGGACACTGGTCCGGTGACAAGGCGTGGGATCTTCCTATACACGTACAAGTACGGATGGTGGGT
>DAITAT010000050.1:0-12646 GCA_036824145.1 Candidatus Dormiibacterota bacterium | reverse complement strand
CCGTTCCGCTAGGCGGGACGTAGCCTCAGCTGCCGCGGGAAGGCTCGGTCGCTCAGCGACCCTGGGGCCCAACCGCCACATCCGGCGCCGCGACCTTGAGCGGACGCCGTAGGAAGCGTCCGGCGGGCTCGCCCAAGACCTGGCCCTCACGGAACGCGGTCCGGCCCCTGACCAGGGTTTGCACGGGCCAGCCCTTCAATTTCGTACCCTCGAACGGCGTGTGGTCCTGCTCGGACAGCAGCAAGGCGGGCGTCACCGTCTGCTCCTTCTCGAGATCGACAAGAACCAGATCCGCGTCGGCGCCGACGGCGATACTGCCCTTCACCGGGTGGCATGCGTATGCCCGCGCCGGATTGGCACTCACGAGGTTGGCGATGCGCTCGAGGCTCAATCCCCGGCGGTGGTATCCCTCTGACAGCAGGACCGGGTACAGCAGTGCGGTGCCGCCGAACCCCGGCAGCGCCGGCCACAGGTCGTCGCCCTTCTCCGCCTCCATGCAGCAGGCATGATCGCTGCCGACCCAGTCGATGACTCCACGCCGTACCCCGTCCCAGAGCGCCTCGACGTCACCCGCGGTCCGGATCGGAGGGTTGACCTTGCCGCCCAACCCACCGCGTTTATCGACCTCCTCGTGCGTGAGGCAGAGGTGGTGCAGTGTGGTCTCTCGACGCATGTCGAGGCCTGGGTACAGACGTGCGGTCTCCTCCGCCGCCCGCAAAGCCTCCGCGCTGGACAGGTGCAGTAGATTCACGCGGATGCCTGTCGCATCCGCCAGCACCGCCGCTTCGTGGATTGAAAGCCGCTCCGTCAGTGGCGGCCGGGCCTCACTGTATGCCCGCATCCCGGTGAGTCCGGCGGCCTTCACCCGCTCGATGAAGAACTTGATCAGCTCGGCGTTCTCGCAGTGGAGGCTGAGGGACACGCGCCCACGCTCGTGGTTGGCACTGTCGACCACCGCGATCTTCTCCATCATCGCGTACAGGTGGCCGAAGTCGTAGCTGTCAGACATGGTGTAGGCCTGGGCGTCGGCCGAAGATGCCGACAGGTTGAGGCCCTTGTAGAACATGTAGTACTTGAAGGACGGAACGCCGCCCTCGGTGGCCAGCCACTCGATCTCGTCGAGCTGCGCGGTGGTCATGGGCGCGATGTGGAAGCCGTAGTCGGTGTAGCAGCGGCCTTCCACTGCTGCCAGCACCTCCGGGAAAATGTCGCGGTAGCTGCCGGTGCGGTTCAGGTAATGCGAGCCCGTTCGGAAGTAGCTGATCACAGAGGTCGCGCCCCCGACCAGCGACGAGCGCGTCTCTGAGCGCGCGTCCTGCTCGAGGGGGCGATAGATGCCGATGTGAAAGTGGGAGTCGACCCCCCCGGGGAAGAGGAACAGGCCTTCGGCATCAATCCGTTCCTCGGTGGGCTCGCCGGCGAGGTCATCACCGAGCGCGGCAACCCGACCTCCCCGGATGCCCACGTCACAGCGGGTCACTCCCTGTCCTGGAAAGACGACGCGGGCGCCGACGATGGTGGTGTCGTACGTGCTCATGCAACCTCCTTTTTGGTATCTGGGTCCGCGCCGCGCGCGGCCACAACCTCGCGCAACAACCGCATCATTCGCGCCGGCCCCTCCTCAACGACATCCGCCACGGCGGCGGCCAGCTTGGGCGCGGCCGCAGTCAAGCCTGCAGCCGCGCAGTTGTCATCGAACTTCGTGCGCAGTCCCGACGCCCCCAGCGGCCGCTGAGGGCTTCCGAAGTTCTCCATTACCTCTTCGATGAAAGTGCTTCTGTCCTCCATCTGCGCAACCAGCACGGCTGGAAACTGACGCGGATAGACGGCGTCGCAGCGTGGATCGCTGACGCAGTAGACCTTAGCCGCGAGCTGTAGGACGGCCGGATCCGCGGCTCGGGTATCGGTGAAGTCGCCGTGGCCGAGACCCAGTCCTCCCCCACCGAGCAGCGCCGCCGCAACCGTGTAGGGACCGCTGAACTTGGCGTGGTAGCCGCTGCGTGGCCGCACCTTTTCCTCGCGCGGTTCGGCGATCGTGCGCAGGGTTGGTGTGGCCACCCTCAGCTCCAAGCGACGCACCTGGCCGACGTCGAAGCCCGCCCGGAGGCGCAACCGGCGCGCAGCCTCGATCCCGGTGTGAGTGAAGTGGTTAGCCGGGTAGGGCTTGTAGAAGATCCTCGGCGTCTCCCACTCCGCGCCTAGCCCGCGGACCACCACGGTCGGCTCGTACGCACCCTGCACAAAGGCCGCGTAGAAACCAAAGCGACCTTCGAGCGCGGTCGGCGGGCCGGTGATGCCGGCCCGCGCCATGCGGGCCGCCTCGATGCCCGCGCGCGCGGCCAGGCCGCAGTGCAGCTTCTTGACCGAACCCCCGGAACGGTTCGCCTCGATGATGCCCGCGCCCATGCTGGCGGCGATGCCGATGGCGTCAGCCACCTGCTTGCCCGGGAGCCGCATTAGCCGACCGGCGACGACGGCGGCGGCCAGCGTCCCGCAGATCGATGTGGCATGGAGGCCGCGCTCGAAGAACGCGTTGTTGGCGGCCGCCTCGTCGTAGGCCGCCATACCGAGGCGCACGTCGACTTCGTAACCCGCGGCGAGCGCCGCCGCGAGCTCGCGGCCGCCGGCGTCCTCGGCTTCGGCCACAGCCAGTGCCGCGGGGATAAGCACCGCGCTTGGATGGAGGATCGACGGGAGATGGGTGTCATCGAAGTCGAGGGCGTGCGCCGAGAGCCCGTTGATCAGGGCCGCCTGGGCTGCTGGGAGCGGGCGCTCAAAGCCGATCGCGCTGGCATCAGCGGCGCCGCCGGCGCCGGCCGCCAGCCCAAGCACGGCGGTCGCCTCCTCGGTCCGCGAGCCGGCCAGGCAGAGACCTACGGTGTCGAGCAGGCGGTCCCGCACGCTGGCCACCACGTCGGGCGGAAGCTCGGCGAACGTGAGGCCGGCGGCGAAGTGTCCGAGCTGCTCGGAGAGGGTCACGTCAGACGAGCGCCAGCGGGCGCACGGGGGAGCCGGTGGCCCCGGTGATGGGCAGGGGCACGAGGATGATCGCGAATTCGAAATGCTCGCCCGCTGCCAGCTGATCGAGGTTCACGGTTTCGATGATGTGGACGCCGCGCTCGACCAGGAGGAGGCGATGGACGGGCAGTTCGCGGTGGCCGGCCCCGGGTGGGATCGCCTCGAAGGCGATCGTCTCCCCACCAACCGCGCGCGCGCCGTGATCGGCCAGCCAGGCCGCACCCGCGGCGTCGACACCGGGCACTCCCGACTCGTGTCCGACAAACGCGGTCGCCTCCTCCCAGTGCCGGCCCCATCCCGTCCGCACGAAGACCACGTCGCCCGCGCGCAGCTTGGCCGAGGTGGCGGCGCTACAACCCTGGAGGTCGGCGGCCGTGACCGGGCGCCCGGGCTCGAGGCAATTGACACCCAAGTGGCCGGCGACGTCGAGAAGGACCCCGCGGCCGAGCATTGGGACCACGGTTTCCACGCCGAGCGCACGAAAGCGTCCGCCCCTCTGGGCATCCGCCGCGTCGACGCCGCCGAACAGGCGGCCCTGGTGCGAGACGTGGCAGAGCGCGTCGATGTGGGTTCCAACGTGGCCGCCCGTGACGATCATCTCGCTGGCGGCGGAACCGCCGTCCGGCCTGACCACGTCGCCATGTCGGCGCTGCAGCGCCATGCGGAAAGGCGGGTGATTCGGCGATTGGGGCATCCCCTGCACCAGCGGGCGCCCAAGATCCAGGACCCGAGCTGAAGCGAGTGCATCGGCGAGCATGTCCATGCGATTTGCATCAACGCTGCGAGCCCTGTCCAGCGTCATAGAACTCCGGCCTTGCGCAGCTCGGCAAGGCGCTCGGGCGCGATCCCGAGCTCGTCGCGATACACCGCGTCGTTGTCCTGCCCCAGGCGCCGACCGGTCCAGCGGATGGCGCCGGGCGTCTTGTCCATACGGAACAGGACGTTCTGCATCCGTACCTGCCCGAGCTCGTCATCCGCGAGGGTCGCGATCGAGCCCAGCGCCTGGTACTGGGGGTCGGCGAGAACATCGGCGACGTCGTAGATCGGCGCGACCGCTGCCTCCGCCGCCCCGAAGGCTCGGATCACTTCGTCCTCGGTGCGTTCGCGGATCCACACGCCGACCATCTGATCGAGTTCATCCGCATGACGGGCGCGCTTGGCACCGCTGGTGAACCAGGGTTCGTCGATCACCTCGGGGTGCCCGACTAGGCGCATCACACGTTCTGCGATGCTCTGCGAACTGGTCGAAATGGCGACCCACCGCCCGTCGGCGGTGAGGTAAGTGTTTCGCGGGGCGTTGTTATTGGAGCGATTCCCGGTGCGCCCCTGGACTTCGCCCAGCTGGTCGTAGACCGTTGGCTGAGGCCCTAGAACGGTGAGGATTGGCTCGATGATGGCGAGGTCGATCACCTGCCCGGTGCCACCGCGGGCATCACGGTAATAGAGGGCGAACATAACCGCCATCGCACCGGCGAGCGCACTGATCCCATCCGCGAGGCCGAAAGGTGGCAGCGTTGGCGGGCCGTCGGGCTGCCCGGTAATGTGGGCGAATCCGCTCATCGCCTCGGCCAGAGTGCCGAAGCCGGCGCGCTGACGGTACGGCCCGAACTGGCCGAACCCTGTGATGCGGGCCAGCACCAGGCCCGGGTTCATTTCGCTGAGGCGCGGATAGCCCAGGTTCCAGCGCTCGAGGGTCCCGGGTCGGAAGTTCTCCACGACTACGTCGGCGCGGCGCACCAGTTCCAGGAAGATTTCCTGCCCCGCCGGGTCGCCCAGGTAGAGCGTGACCGCGCGCTTGTTGCGAGCCGCCATCTTCCACCACAGCGGTACGCCATCCTTGGTTGGACCGTGGGTGCGCAGCGCATCGCCGCGGGCGGGGTGCTCGACCTTGATGACTTCGGCGCCGAAGTCGCCGAGGAACGTGCAGATCATGGGCCCAGCGATGAGGGTGCTGACATCGAGTACTTTCAGGCCGGTCAGTGGGCCGGCGGAGGCGCTGGGCATATCGGCCTTGCCCGCGGCGCCGGGTGGCTGCGCCGTCAAGCGCTGGCTGCGCCGGTGGCCGCGCGGTATCCCATGGCGGCACTGATTCGGTCGGCGCCGTCGCGAACTAACTCTCCCATCGCGAGGACTTGGTCGGGGGTGAAGCGTGGCACGGGGCCGCAAATGCTGACCGCCCCCAGGACGCCGCCATCCACCGACCAGAGCGGGGCTGCGACCGCAGCAGCCAACGGGTCGCGCTCACCGGCGCTGGCCGCGTATCCGCGTTCGACGACACGTTGGAGTTCGTCTTCCATGGCCGCGCGGCTATGGATGGTGCCCGCCGTCAGCGGGACCAGCTCGGTGGCATCCAGGTACTCGTCGCGCTCTTGCCGGGGAAGGTGCGCGAGGATCGCGCGGCCGGAAGCGCCCGCATAGAGCGGAAAGGTCCGCCCGAACTCAACGCGCATGCGAACGTCCTGCGGGCTCTCGAGCTGGGCTACATAGGTACGGTGGTCCCCCACCCGGATGCTCAGGGTGATCGTTTCACGGGTTCGCTCGCGCAGCTCGACCATGATCGGTCGGGCCGAATGGGAGACGTCAAGCTCGCCAAGCGCGGAAAGGCCAACCTCAAGCGCACCGGGTCCGAGGCGATACCGGCTGGTCTGCTCGTGCTGGGTGACGAAGTCGTGCGCGGCAAGGCTCGAGAGGATTCGGTGAACGACACTCTTGCCCAGGCCCACCTGGCGACTGACCTCAGAGATGCCGAGGTCTGGGCCGGCCGAGCAGAACGCGAGCAACACCCGGACCACGCGCCCGACGGCCTGTGAACTCCCGTCTGCCCCACCCACGGGGGGACCAAATCGAGCTTCCAGCCGACCCTTTGGGTGACTCATGTCACTGAAAGGCGTGTGTCCCCCTCAGCGGGACGTGTTCCCATGGAGCAAAGGATGGCATTGGCCGAGTGGGCGTGTCAAGGCGAGCAGGCGTATTTGAATCCGTTTGACATGAGCACCCTCCGAGTGCCTTAATGCAGCGAACCGCCGTTCCGATTATCGAAGGTCTGGCCCCGGGGTCGGGTCTGGCAGATCGGGACGGCTCCACTCAGACGTCGCCGGCGAGGCCGGGAGGGGAGTGCACCCATGAGTTACTGGAATCCACGGAAGTTGTGGATGGTGCTGGGCACCGGCGCTCTCGTGCTTGCCGGCTGCGGCAGCGCGACCACAGGCGCGCCGAGCGGGCCGGCCACCGGCACCCCCTACAAAGTCGGCCTCCTGGCGACGCTGTCGGGGAGCAATGCTCGCATCGGCACCGACACGAAGGCGGGTGCCCAGGTCGCGGTCGACGAGATCAAAGCCTCTGGCGGCGTCAACGGACACCCACTCGAGCTGGTCGTCAAGGATGAGCAGGCCAAGGCTGACGTGACGGTGTCGGCGATGCGCGAATTCGCCGACGCCAAGATCGGGGTGGTACTTGGCGGGACTGTGACTCCAGACTGCCTGGGCGCCAACCCCATCGCCGAGCAGAATGACATCGCGTTCGTTTCATCCTCGTGCAATGCCATCACCCTGACCACTGACAAGCTCAGCAAGAACTATTTCCAGATTTCGCCGAGCACTGTCCAATACGCGAACGCCGCCGCCGGGTACGTCCAGAAGAAGTACGCCTCGATCGACACCTGGGACGTCGCGGCCTACGACTACGCGACCGGCCATGCATTCTGGGACGACTTCAAGAGAGCTCTCGCGACGCGCGTGACGACCGCCAAGTTCGGCAAAGAGGTCTTCTTCCCGCTGAACACCACCCAGTTCGCACCCTTCATCACGTCTCTTACTGCGGCCGCACCGAGCGGCTCCAACCACGGGCTCTACAGCTTCTCCTTCGGCGGAGGCGCGGTGAGCTTCTATAAGCAGGCGGCCAGCTACAAGTTGAGCGAGCACTTCAAGGTCATCCTTGCCATCGCCGGGTCGGAACCGACGTCTGAGGCCCTCGCGGCTGATGGGCCGCAACTCGACTACCTGTACGACTACTATTCGACCGCCTACACCACCGATAGCAACAAGAAATTCGTGACCGACTACGGGAAAGCGAACGCTGGGGCCACCCCCGACTCGTGGGCGTATGAGGGTTTCACCGCCGTCCAGGCTGCGGCCGCGGCGATGAAGAAGGCCGGGTCGATGGATGGTGCGGCTGTGCTCAAGGTACTCCCCGGCCTACATTTCACGACCGCGAAAGGTGACGTCTATTTCCGCGCATCTGACCATGCCTTAGTAAGTCCCACGACCGCATTCACGTGCAAGGGCGACGGCACGGCTGCCAAGGGATACATGTGCCCCAGCGCGACGTCGATCCCACCAGCCGGGACGATGCCGGGTCTCCAGTAGCGCCGAGGCAAGAGGCCAGGCGCTCACGAGGGCGTACCTGTGAGCGACGTTGACGTAGCCATCGCCGGCGCGGGAGCGGCAGGCCTTTTCGCCGCCCTGGCGGCCGCAGATGAGGGCCGCACGGTCATGGTGCTCGAGCGCGACAGACGATTCGCCGACAATGCCAACACGGGTCGCTCGACCGGCCTGATCACGGCGGGTGGTACCAGCGCCCAGGCCCATTTGGGTGTCCACGACTCCGCCGAGCGCTATATTGCCGACCTCACGCGGAAGAACCGAGGGCAGTCTGACCCGGAGCTTGTCCGGGCCGTAGCCACTACGGCCCCGATCGTTGTCGACGTGGCTTCGGATCGGTGGGGCGCTCCGCTCGCCTACATCCCCGACCTACCGTTCCCGGGTCACACGATCAACCGCGCGCACGGGCCAGAGGCCCGCAAGGGCCGCTACCTCGTCGAAGCCCTCCTGGCTGAAGTCCGCAAGCGCTCCAACATCGACCTGGTCAGCGGCATGGCGGTCAGTGGTCTCCTGCAGGGCGACCACGGAGATGTTGTCGGCGTCCTAGCTGCACCGGAGGGTAGCCCTCCGGAAGCACTCACCTCGGGACGCGTCATCCTGGCAGTTAATGGCTTCGGAGCGAACACCGATTGGGTTCTCCGCTACATCCCGGAGATCGCCTCCGCGGTCTATTTCGGAGGCCCGGGCAGCGATGGCGCCGGCATCGCCTGGGGACTGGAGGTCGGGGCCGGCGTGGCCACGATGGACGCCTACCAGGGCCACTGTTCCATCTCCCCGGATGCGGGCACGCTGCTACCTTTCATCCTGATTGGCACCGGCGGCGCGATGTTCAACAGCGAGGGTAACCGTTTCGGGGATGAGTCGGTCGGCTATTCGGAGTTCGCAGTTCTCGTCTCTCAGCAGTCCGGGAACCTGGCCTGGGAGGTCTTCGACGGCCAGAGCTACCGGGCGGCGATGATCTACGAGGACTTCCAGGAGAGCCTGGCGGCCGGGGTGGTGCGTGAGTGTTCCGGCCTGGCGCAGCTGGCGTCGCGCACCGGGCTGCCGCTGGCGTCGCTCGAGCGCGAGTTCACGGAGATGGAGCGTTCACACGATGACGCCAAGGAGGACCGCTTCGGGCGCCGCCATCACCGCCGGCTGCAACCGCCCCTGTACGCGGTCCGCGTCTCGGGCGCGCTCTTTCATACCCAGGGTGGCCTGCGTGTTGACGCCAGGGCCCGCGTGTTGCGCCCGAACGGTGCGGTTGTGCCTGGACTTTACGCCGCGGGCGGCACCGCGGCCGGGGTGTCGGGCCACGGCGCAGCCGGCTACATGGCCGGCAACGGTCTGACCGCAGCGGCAGTGCTGGGCTACCTCGCCGGGGCCGACGAAGGAGGCCCGTCGGGCGCGCCCCGGTGAGCATCAACATCCTGGCGTCGGGTCTTGCCGACGGGGTCCTGCTGTTCCTGATCGCGAGCGGGCTGACCCTGATCTTCGGGGTCCTGCGCATCCTCAACTTCGCCCACGGCGGGTTCTTCATGCTCGGTGCGTACCTCCTCTACCAAGTTCTCGGCGGTCGAGCGACCGATGGCGCCACATTCCTCGTCATTGCCGCTGGCGCCGGGCTCGCCGTTGCCGCGGTGGGAACTGCCAGCGAGGCAACGGTCTTCCGCCGCCTGTACACGCTGCGCCCGGTCAACTCGCTGCTGGGAACCTTCGCGCTCTTGCTCGTCCTGCAGGGCCTCGGGCAGTTGGGCTGGGGACTCTCGCCACGCTCCCAGGCCGTGCCGTCCAGCTTCTCCGCGCTGATGCGCTTCGGCGGCGGCGAGGTGCCCGCGTACGACCTCGTCCTGTTTGCGGTGGGGGCCATGGTGGCCGTCGGGTTGCAGCTCCTCGTCAACCACACACCATATGGGAGGAGGGTTCGCGCGGTCGCCGAGGATCGCTACACCGCCTCCTTGCTTGGCATCAACATCAATGCGGTCTTCGTGCCGATGTTCGCGCTCGGGATCTTTCTTGCAGGGCTTGGTGGGGCGCTGGCCGCCCCAACCCTCGGACTCACGCCGGACATCGCCATCATCTTCATCATCGAGGCCTTCGCTGTCGTCATCATCGGGGGTCTCGGCAGTATTCCAGGGTCGCTGGTCGCCGCGCTTGGGCTGGGGCTGCTGAATAGTGAGCTGGTGCACTACGCGCCGGCCCTCGCCGACTTCAGTGTTTACATCGCGCTGGTCGCAGTGCTCCTGGTGCGGCCCCAGGGCCTACTCGGGCGCATCGACTCGGACGCGCTCTGATGCCCGGGCGCCGCCGCGCGGTCACCTGGGCCGTGGGGCTCGCGGTGACCGCGCTCGCACTCACTCTGCCGCTGTACGCAAGCGGCAGCGGGCTGTTCCTGTGGGAGACGATCGCGGTGCAAATACTCTTCGCTGTCAGCGTCAATGTGCTCCTGGGTTACGCCGACATCCCAAGCTTTGGACAGGCCGCGTATTTCGGCATAGGCGCCTATATCACCGCGTTGATGGCCCAGCATGGCTTGCCGACCCCGGTTGTGGTCCTGGCTGGCACCACCGGTGGCGGGTTGGCGGCCGCGGCCGCCGGCCTGGTCACGGTGCGCGCCACGGGTATCGCATTCTCGATGCTGACCCTGGCGATCGCTCAGGGGGTGTACACCCTCGTCTTTCACGCCCCCGTGCTGGGTGGTGAGAACGGGATCCCAGCGATCTCTCGCGTCGATCTCGGTCCCATCGAGTTGAGTCGCAATCGCGTCTACTGGTACCTGCTTGTAGCCTGCGTCGCGGCGGGGATCGCCGGGTATCGCGTCGTTATCGGGTCTCCGTTCGGGCATGCGCTCCAAGCGATCAGGGAGGACCCGCGCCGGGCGGCTTTCCTGGGCCTTGACCTGCGCATGTACCGGGTGGCGGCGTTCACGCTGGCCGGGTTTGGCGCCGGGCTCGCCGGCTCGCTCTTCGCGTACGCGAGCCAGATCGTGACCCCGGACGTGATGTACTGGACCCAGTCCGGCAACCCGATCATTATGGCCTTGATCGGTGGCATGCACAGTTTCTACGGGCCGGCGCTGGGAGCCGTGATTTTCACCTACCTGCTGCACGAGCTCGGCCACGTCACCCCGGCCTTCAACGTGTATCTGGGACTCGTCTTCCTGGGGTTTCTCATCTTCCTGCCCGGGGGCGCCGTCAGTGCCCCGGCAGTAGCGCGAACCCTGCTCCGCAGGGCCTTTGCGAGAGTTCGCCGCGAGCGGAAGGCGCGGCCGTGAGCCTGGGCCTCGAGGTCCGCGGAGTCGAGGTGCGTTACGGCGGCGTGCTGGCCCTCAACGATGTGAGCCTCACCGTCCCCCCGGGGCAGCTGCATGCCGTGATCGGGCCCAACGGGGCAGGGAAATCAACACTCTTCGGCGTCATCAGCGGCGAGCACCGGCCGGTGCGCGGGACGATTCGCCTGGGGGATCACGACGTGACCGACTGGCCGGCGCACCGGCGGGTTCACATCGGGCTGGCGCGCGCTTTCCAGGTGGCGCGGGTGTTTCCGCGACTGACCGTGTTAGAGAACGCCCTGATGGCAGTGCTGGCGTCACGCCGCCTCACCAAGGTCTTCTGGCGCCCGGCGGGCGACGCGGAAAGCCTGCGGGCCTCGCGGGATGCGCTTGCTGCTGTCGGCATGGGAGCCCTGGAGGATCGGGTGGCGGGCCAGCTGGCGCAGGGCGACCGCAAGCGGCTTGAAATCGGCATGGCCCTGAGCCTAAGCGCGCGTGCTCTTCTCCTCGACGAGCCGACCGCCGGAATGTCGCCCGAGGAGACCGAGGCCACCGTCGACCTGGTCGCTCGCCTCCACAAAGAACGCGGGCTGACCGTGTTGCTGACCGAGCACGACATGAACGTCGTCTTCAGGTTGGCGGAGGTGCTGACCGTGATGCACCGCGGACGCCTCCTTGTGTCCGGGTCGCCGGAAGACGTGCGTAACCGCCCGGAGGTCGCCGAAATCTACCTGGGGCGCCGCCGTGGTCGCTGAGCACGCCCAGGGCGCGGTTGAGCCGATGCTGCAGGTCAGTAACCTGCGCGCGTACTACGGCGCTGCGCAGGCCCTGTTCGAGGTTGACTTCAGCGTCGGTGTCGGGACGACCGCTGCTCTACTTGGGCGCAATGGCGCCGGTAAGTCCACCCTTTTGCGGTCGATCGTGCGAGCCGGCGTCCGCACCACCGGCACCCTGACCTTTATGGGCAACGACCTCGCCAATTCGGCCACCCATGCCCGCGCTCGCGCCGGGATCCAGCTGGTACCCGAAGACCGGCGGATCCTGGCCGGCCTGACCGTGGAGGAGAACCTGGAGCTCGGCCGGAACGGTGCGAGCAAGGGGCGCCCCCCGATACCCTTGAAGCAGGTCATCGATGTTTTCCCCACCCTGTACCCGCTCCTCGGTCGCCGCGGTCGCGAGCTCAGCGGCGGTGAGCAGCAACTGCTCGCCATCGCGCGCGCGATGGGCGGCAACCCGCGCTTGCTACTTCTCGACGAACCCTCCGAGGGCCTCGCGCCGGTCATAGTCGACCAGGTGGAGGATGCCGTCAAGAGGCTCCGGGAACAGACCCAGGTGACCATCGTCATCGCGGAACAGGACAGTGAATTCGCGCTTGAGCTGGCTGATTCCGTCACCCTGCTCGCGGAAGGCCGGGTGGCATTTAGCGGGAGCGTCACCGAGTTTCGAGCTGACGAAGAGCTGGCACGGCGCCACTTGCTAGTCTGACCCAGCGTACTTTAGCTTCACTGTTCCCAAGCCCTCGGGACGACTCGGCCTCCTGGCTAAAGGCCAAGACGGTCGGCGCCGGCCACCGTGCGCCGGGCGGACCTGAGCACTGCCTCATCGACGAACTTGCCCCCGGCGTCAAGTCCACCGCCCTGTCCGTCATGACTCGCCAGCAGCGCACGCGCATGCCTCACCTCCTCTGGCGACGGCGTGAAAACCGCCTCGATTACCGGCACCTGGTCGGGGTGCAAGGCGGAGCGAGCTCCGAAGCCCTGTCGACGCAGAGATTCAGTGCTGCGCTTGAGACCGCCCAGGTCGCGGATGTCGACCAGCACTGGCCCCGTCGGCGGGGCCAATCCAGCGGCGGCAGAGGCGACTACCAGCTGGATGCGGATGGGGAAGAGCTCGCGGTCATCCGCTGACGGAATGATCCCCAGATCCGCGGCAAGGTCAACCTCGCCGATCATCAGGTGGGTGACCCGTGGCGAGGCTGCGATACCGGCGAGCTCCTGCA
>DAITAT010000049.1:0-12755 GCA_036824145.1 Candidatus Dormiibacterota bacterium | reverse complement strand
ACCGCGTTCCGGTTCCGGGCGGGCCGTTTTGGGCCTTTTGTCCGACGGTTTTGGACCGTAACGGATGTCGGTTGCATTCTGGCCAGTGGTGACGATTCTAGCCGTGTTTCTCTAAAGGCGCGCGTGCCTCTTGGTAAGGTCACGACACCGCGTTGAGCCTCTTGTCGGCAACGGTCCGTGAGTGGTCGGCACGTGCCAAGTCATAGTCGAGCCACCGTTGGTGGTGACGCCGGCGGCGTGATTGCCGCTTAGCTCGAGTCAGCCCCCGACATAGGACATCTCGATCCGCTCCCGCGGCTCGGTCAGTGACGCACGCTCCTCGGAGTAGCGGTCTGTGCGGTCGCGCCAAACGCGGCTGAGGAGCGCCTCCAGGGCCAGGTCGCCACCGGCCCCGCGCAGCAGGGCGCGCACGTCGTGGCCGGCGGTTGCAAACAGGCAGGTATACAGCCGCCCTTCGGCTGTCAATCGCGCCCGCGTGCAACCCTGGCAGAAGGGCTGCGTCACCGAGGAGATCACGCCGATCTCGCCCCTGCCGTCGGCGTACCGGTAGCGGCGCGCCACCTCACCGGGGTAGTGCGCTGCCAGCGGCTCGAGCGGGTATTCGGCGCCAATGGTCTCGACGATCTCGGCCGCTGGGACCACGTCGTCGAGCCGCCAGCCGTTGGTGGTGCCTACGTCCATGAACTCGATGAAGCGCACCACGAACCCGCGCTCCCGACCGAAGCGCGCAAGGTCGAGGATGCCGGCGTCGTTGAGGCCGCGCTTGACCACGGCGTTGAGCTTGATCGGGGCAAGCCCCGCCGCGCCCGCCGCGTCGATGCCGTCGAGCACGCGTGCCAGTGGCGCACCCACGCCATTCATCGCCTCGAACACCTGGTCGTCGAGGGAGTCGAGACTCACCGTGATGCGGTTGAGGCCGGCGTCCTTCAGCGCTTGGGCTTTGGTCGCCAGTGCGGCGCCGTTGGTGGTCATGGCGATGTCGTCGACGCCTCCCACGGCGGCCACCATCGCCACCAGCCGCTCGATGTCACGACGCACCAGCGGCTCGCCACCGGTCAGACGCACCTTGGTCACACCGCGCGCCGCGGCGATGCCCACGAAGCGCGCGATCTCCTCAAAGGTCAGGATCTCGTCGCGCGGCAGGAACGCGTACTCCTTGCCGAAGACCTCCGCCGGCATGCAGTACGAGCAGCGGAAGTTGCAGCGGTCGGTGACCGAGATGCGCAGGTCGCGCAGCGGCCGGCCAAGCCGGTCCTTCACCTGCTCGTCGGCGTCGGTGGGCATCGGCACAGCCTAGCGCAGCCCGGTTGGGAGGTCCGTGAGCGGCATTGGCGTCAACCACTCCTGGCCCTGTTGGGTCCGGAGATGCCGCTCCACAGCGTGACGTGCACGGTCGGGTGTAGCCGTCCCGGGGGAACGCCGCCGCCTCCGAGGGTCGCGTGGGTCGCTTCTGGGGTGGTCATGAAGCGCCGCAACGCCAGCGCGGCGGGCGGAGGGTGGCCGATCAGCGAGCTGCCGTACCACATCCCTTTTATCGGTGTGCCGGCGACGTTGATGCGCGACAGGGAGCCGCCCTCCAGCTGATTACTGATGGTGTGCGCGATGGCGAGGGTGACGCCGCTGCCGGCGGCGACCGCGCCGGAGGCGGCGGCGTGGCTGGGGAAGACGCGCACGTCCTTGAGCCCGACACCGCCGGTGTTGAGGACCCGGCCGAGCTCCGACGAGGGCTCCGTGTCCTCGGGTCCCAGCAGCCACTGCTGTCCCGCCAGCCCGGCCATGTCGCGGGCGCCGACCGCGGGATTGTTGGGGCTGGCCACCACGACCAGCTCGTAGCGAAGGAACGGGGACGAGTCGATGCCGAAGTCACGGATCTGGTCGGGGCCAATGGTGACGTCAGCACGGCGCATGCGCAGGAGGTCGCGGAAGGTGCCGGCGTCGTCGACGGCGACCTGTATCTCGAGGTTGGGCTGGCGCCGGACGAAGGCGTCGAGCAGCGCGCTCATCACGTATTCCGACACGGTCCCGGTGGTGACCACTCGAAGCTGGCGCTCGGCGCCCTGGGCCTCGTCGCCGAGCCGCCGGGCGCTCTCCGCGATACCGAGGATCTCCTCGGCCATGCTCACCAGCTGGCGACCGCGGTCGGTGAGGCTGACGCCCCGCCCTTCACGGAAGTAGAGCGCGTCGTCGAACTCGCGCCGCAGGCTGGCGGTTGCCTGCGAGATGGCGGCCTCGCTGACCTTCATTTCGATCGCTGCGGCTTTGACCGAACCGCAACGTGCGACGGTGACAAATGCCTGCAGCTGGGAGAAAGTCGGGGCCACCGGAACCTCACCACAAATTTAGAACGGCACTAACTCTTAAGCCATCGGTTAAGAAGTCTTGCTGCCAGCATAGCCGGGATCGTATAGTGCCACACCACGGGCAAGACGGCGCACATGAATGTGCCCAAAAGTTCTCAAGGAGGACGCGGTGCAAACTCCAGCGGCTTTCGAGTACGAGCGAGCGACGAGCGTCGAGCACGCGCTGTCGCTGCTCCAGAGCCTGGGACCCGAGGCCCGGATCGTGGCCGGGGGACACAGCCTTTTGCCGATGATGAAGCTGCGCCTGGCGCGGCCTGATTACCTTATCGACATCAACGATCTCAAGGAGCTGGACTACATCAAACAAGAGGGCGACGAGGTCCTTATCGGCGCGCTCACGCGGCACAACGCAATCCTTGCCTCGGACTTGCTGGCCGAGCTCTTCCCGATCTTCCGCGACGCCGAGAAGGTGATCGCCGACCCGGTGGTGCGCAACCGCGGCACCATCGGCGGCTCGGTGTGCCAGGCCGACCCTGCCGAGGATCTGTCCGGTGTCTGCGCCGCGCTCCACGCCAGCGCCGTAATCGCCGGGCCTGGCGGACGCCGCACCATCTCGATGCACGACTTCCACGTGGGCCCATATGAGACCGCGGTGGAGCAGGGCGAGATGCTGGTCGAGATCCGGCTGGCGGTCCATCCCGGCGCCGGCAGCGCCTACGAGAAGGTCGAGCGGCGCGCCGGTGACTGGGCCATCGCCGCCGCCGGCGCCGCGCTATGGATTGACGGCGGCACCATCAGTGACGCCGGCATCGGCCTCACCGCGGTGGGCGTCGCCGGCTTCAGCGCCACCGCCGCGGAGGAGGCCCTCAAGGGCCAGGCGCCGAGCGCGGAGCTGTTCGATGAAGCCGGCCGGCTGGCTACCGAAGCCACCTCACCCGCCGACGACCAGCGGGGATCTGCTGCATACAAGCGCGAGCTCGCGGGCGAGCTCACCCGGCGCGCGCTGCGCCGGGCCGCGTCCCGCGCTCTTGGCAAGGAGGCCTGACGTGCAAGTCACGATGACCGTCAACGGAGCGCCTGTATCGCGCGACGTCGAACCGCGGCTGCTGCTGGTGCATTTCCTGCGTGACCACCTGGGCCTCACCGGGACCCACTGGGCCTGCGACACCAGCAACTGCGGTGCCTGCGTGGTGAGCATGGACGGCGAGGCCGTCAAGTCCTGTACGGTGCTGGCGGCGATGGCGGACGGCCGCGAGATCCGCACCGTTGAGGGGCTTGCCACCAATGGTGACCTCGACCCCCTTCAGCAGGGCTTCATGGAGGAGCACGGTCTCCAGTGCGGCTTCTGCACACCGGGCATGCTGATGTGCGCCCGCACCCTGCTCGACAATAACCCCGACCCCGACGAGGGCGAAATCCGCGAGGCCATCTCCGGCCAGCTCTGTCGCTGCACCGGGTACACCACCATCGTGCGTTCCATCCGTTGGGCGGCGGAGCATCCAGCCTCCGCGCCCGCCACCGCAGGAGCTGAGTAAAATGGCGGTAACCGAACAGCCAACCGAGCGTCCCATCGGCTACGGCAGGCTGCTGCGCAAGGAGGACCCCCGGTTCCTCCGCGGCCAGGGCAACTACGTCGACGACATCAAGCTCCCGGGAATGCTGTACGGCGCGGTGCTGCGGAGTCCCTACGCGCACGCCCGTATCAAGTCGATCGACACCTCGGCGGCGACGTCGCTGCCCAAGGTCAAGGCGGTCATCACCGGCAAGGACCTGGAGCCCCTCAAGCTGGCCTGGATGCCGACGCTGTCGATGGACACCCAGTCGGTCCTGGCCACCGACAAGGTTCGCTTCCAGGGTCAGGAGGTCGCTTTCGTGGTGGCCGAGGACAAGTACTCCGCCCGTGACGCACTGGAGCTGATCGACGTGGACTACGAGCTCCTGCCCGCGGTGGTCGACCCGCGCAAGGCGCTGGAGCCGGGGGCGCCGGTCATCCGCGACGACCTCGAGGGTAAAGACAACAACCACATCTTCGACTGGGAGTCGGGTGACAAGGACGCCACCGACGCGGTCTTCGCCAGCGCCGAGGTGGTGGTGGCGCAGGACATGTTCTACCCCCGCAGCCACCCGGCGCCGATGGAGACCTGCGGCTGCGTCGCCCAGGTCGATCCCGTCGACGGCAAGCTGACGCTTTGGTCCACGACCCAGGCGCCGCACGCCCACCGCACCCTGTACGCGATGGTCGCAGGGTTGCCCGAGCACAAGATCCGCGTTATCGCGCCGGACATCGGCGGCGGCTTCGGAAATAAGGTCGGCATCTACCCCGGCTATGTCTGCACCATCGTCGCGGCCCTGGTGACCAAGCAGCCGGTCAAGTGGATGGAGGACCGCTCCGAGAACCTGATGTCGACGTCGTTCGCCCGCGACTTCCACATGCACGGCGAGATCGCGGCCACCAAGGATGGCAAGATCCTCGCTGTCCGCGTCAACGTCATCGCCGACCACGGCGCCTTCAACGGCACCGCCCAGCCGACCAAGTACCCGGCTGGCTTCTTCCATGTTTTCACCGGGTCGTATGACCTGCAGGCGGCGCACTGCGCGGTCACCGGCGTCTACACCAACAAGGCGCCGGGTGGGGTCGCCTACGCCTGCTCCTTCCGCATCACCGAGGCGGTGTACCTGGTTGAGCGCATCGTCGACTGCCTCGCCAACGAGCTGGGCATGGACCCCTGCGAGCTGCGCCTCAAGAACCTGATCAAGCCGGAGCAGTTCCCCTTTACCACCAAGACGGGGTGGGAGTACGACTCCGGGGACTACGAGAACACGATGCGCAAGGCGATGGCCGGGATCGGCTACGACGACCTGCGCAAGGAGCAGGCCGAGAAGCGCGAGCGCGGCGAGTACATGGGCATCGGCGTCGCCTTTTTCACGGAGGCGGTGGGCGCCGGCCCCCGCGAGCACATGGATATCTTGGGCCTGGCCATGAACGACGGCGCTGACCTCCGCGTGCACCCCACCGGCAAGGCGGTATTGGGCGTCAGCTGCCAGACCACTGGCCAGGGCCACGAGACCACCTACGCCCAGATCGTGGCCGAGGAGCTCGGCATCCCGCCCGAGGACATCGAGGTGATCAAGGGCGACACCGACCGGACGCCGTTCGGCCTGGGCACCTACGGCAGCCGCTCGACCCCGGTGTCGGGCGCGGCCACCGCGCTGGTGGCACGCAAGGTGCGCGACCGGGCGCGGATCGTGGCCGCGGCCATGCTCGAGGCGTCACCCGACGACCTCGAGTGGGAGAAGGGCCGCTTCTTCGTCAAGGGCGACCCCGAGCGCGGCAAGACCATCCAGGAGATCGCACTCGGCGCCCACGGCTCCGTCCACCTGCCCGACGGCATCGAGGGCGGCCTCGACGCCCAGACGGTCTACAACCCGCCCAACCTGACCTATCCCTTCGGCGCCTACATCTGCGTGGTCGACGTGGACCCCGGCACCGGCCAGGTCAAGGTGCGGCGCTTCCTCGCCGTGGACGACTGCGGCACCCGCATCAACCCGATGATCATCGAAGGCCAGGTCCACCGCGGTCTCACCGACGGGGTCGGCATGGCGCTGATGCAGATCATCGACTTCGACGAGCAGGGCAACTGCCTGGGTGGGTCCTTTATGGACTACCTGCTGCCGACGGCGCTGGAGTGCCCCGACTGGGAGACGGACTTCACCGTGACCCCGTCGCCGCACCATCCCATCGGCGCCAAGGGCGTGGGGGAGTCGGCCACTGTCGGCTCCCCGCCTTGCATCGTCAACGCCGTCGTCGACGCGCTGAAGCCCTTTGGGGTGAAGCACGTCGAGATGCCGATGACACCCAGCCGGGTGTGGGAGGCGATCCAGGCGGCGAAGCAAGGCGCCGTGTGACCCTGACCAACCAGGTGTATGGCTCGCGCCCGGAGGTGCCGGAGCGCGAGCCATACGCGTCCGCCACCGTGGTCCACGTGCAGCGACCCACCAGCGCCCGCCCGGGCGACTCCGCGATCGTATATGCCGATGGGCGCATCGAAGGGTTTGTCGGGGGCGTGTGCGCCGAGTCGACGGTGCGCATCCACGCGCTCCGGGCGATCGCCTCGGGCGAGCCGGTGCTGCTACGGATCCTGCCTGGCGAGGGCGATTGGACCCAGGACGAGGAGGGCATCGTCACGGTCCAGAACTCCTGCCTCAGCGGCGGCGCGCTGCAAATCTTCGTGCAGCCGCACCTCCCGGCGCTCCGACTCACCGTCTTCGGCAGCGCCCCGGTGGCGCGGGCGGTGGCGGACCTCAGCCGCCAGGCGGGCTACGAGGTCAACCAGTCAGAGGACGCCGAAGCCCAGTTGCCCAGCGACACTAGCGCCGTGGTTATCGCCACACTGGGGCGGTTCGACGAGCAGGCGATCATGATCGCGGTAGTTGCGGGCGTGGCGTACATCGGGCTGGTGGCCAGCCCCAAGCGGGGCGCCGCCGTGCTCGACAGCCTCGGGCTCGCCGATGAGGACCGTGCCCGGATCCACACCCCCGCAGGGCTCGACATCGGCGCCAAGACTCCGCCTGAGATCGCGCTGTCGATCCTAGCCGAGATCATCGCCGCTAACGACTCGGCGATAGTCGCGGGCGCTGGGCGCATACCGGCGGCCACCGAGCACGGGGAGCATGGGGATCAAACAGGCCACGCCAACATGGCGGGTGGCCTCGAGGCGGTCGCCGTACCGACCGCGATCGACCCCGTCTGCGGGATGACCGTCGCGGCGGTCGAGGCCAGCTTGCACGTGGAGGAGGACGGGTTGACCACCTGGTTCTGCAGCGAGGGCTGTCTGCAGGAGTACAAGCAGGACCCGGCGCGGTATCGGCCCGGCGCCGGCCGCGCGCGTTCGCGCCGTGGCGGTGCGCGTGGGCGAGCCTGACAGCAACCCCGTAGCCGCCCGCCTGGCGGAGCGCCTCCCCGACGTGTCGTCGCTGCGGCAGCGACTCGACGCCGCCGACTACCTAACCGATGAAGGCCTGGCGACGGCGCTCTTCCTGGGCGTACGCATGCAGCGACCGATCCTGCTCGAGGGCGAGCCCGGCGTCGGCAAGACCGAGGCAGCCAAGGCCCTGGCCGCGGTGCTGGACACGCCCATGATCCGGCTCCAGTGCTACGAGGGCATCGACGCCGCCGAGGCGCTTTACGAGTGGAACTACCCGCGCCAGCTGCTCGCCATTCGCGCGGCGGAGACGCGCGGCACCCAGCTTGGTGAGAACGAGATGTTCGGCGACGACTACCTCATTCGGCGGCCCCTGCTCAAGGCGCTGGAGCACCCTGGGCCTTTCCCCCTGGTCCTGCTGGTTGACGAGGTCGACCGCTCCGACCACGACTTCGAGGCCTTCCTCTTCGAGATCCTCTCCGACGCCAGCATCACCATCCCCGAGCGCGGCACCATCCGCGCCACCTGCCCCCCGATCGTGGTGCTGACGTCCAACCGCACCCGCGATCTCCACGACGCCCTCAAGCGGCGCTGCCTGTACCACTGGATCGACTACCCCTCGGCCGAGCGCGAGGTGGAGATCGTCCACCGCCGCGTGCCCCAGGGCAGCCACGACCTGGCGGTGCAGGCGACGGCGGCGGTACAGCGGCTCCGGGCCAGCGACGTGCAGAAGCCGCCCGGGATCGCCGAGGCCATCGACTGGGTTGCGGCGCTACGGCTGCTGCCGGCTGAGAAGCTCGACCAGGCCGCCGCCGCGAAGACGCTCGGCGCCGTGCTGAAGTACCACGAGGATGAGGAGCTGGTCCGCGCCCGCGGGCTGAGCTGGCTGGTTGGGGACGAGGCGAGCCGGTGACCCAGGCCGACAGCGCCGCCTTCGTAGTCACGCTCTCGCGCGCCCTGCGCCGCGCCGGGGTGCCGGTGACGACCGACCGGTCGGTCGTGGCGGCCGATGCGCTCGTCACGCTCAACCCACAGGACCGCAAGGGCGCCTACTGGGCCACGCGGCTGGCTTTCGTCGCTTCTCACCAGCAGGTGTCGATCTTCAACCGCGTCTTCGCCGGGCTCGTCGACGGCCTCGAGGACCCGGCCGACCAGCGCGGCGACCCCAACGCCCCCCCACCCGCGGGCGCCGAGGCGGGGGAGCGCAAGCCGATCCAGGGCGCGCGGCAGGCTGAGCTTTCCGGCTCGTCCGAGACCTCACCCTGGGCCAGCCCCTCCGCCGACCAGGAGCGTGACAGCCAGGGGTCAGCCCGCGAGACCGCCCTCGCCGCCGCCAGCCCCGAGGAGCGCCTTTCCCAGCGCAGCTTCGAAGACCTCAGCGCCCAGGAGCTGGCAGACGTGCGTCACCTGATGGCGCGGCTGCGGCTGGAGCCGCCGCTGCGGCGCTCGCGGCGGGCGCGGCGCTCGCAACACGGCAAGCGGCTCGACGTCCGCGCCACCCTCCGCCGCAGCATTCGCGCCGGCGACTATCCCACGCGGCTGGCCTGGCGCAAGCGTCGCCAGCGGCCCCGGCATCTGGTGGTGATCTGCGACATCTCGGGCTCGATGGAGCCCTACGCCCGCGCCTACCTCCAGTTCTTGCAGAGCGCGGTCGGCGGCAGCCGGGCGGAGGCCTTCGTCTTCGCCACCCGGCTGACCCGGCTGACGCGCGTGCTGCGCCGGGCGCCGGCCCTAGCGGTGCTGCAGCGGGCCGCCGACGCCGCCCCCGACTGGTCCGGCGGCACCCGCATCGCCGACGCACTGCACGCCTTCAACCGCGGCTACGGCGGCCAGGGCCTGGCCCGCGGGGCGGTCGTCGTCATCCTCTCCGACGGCTGGGAGGTCGGCGACGCCGAAGCCGTCGGCCGCGAGACGGCGGCGCTGAAGCGGCTTGCTTACCGCGTGATCTGGGTAAACCCGCACAAGGCGAGTCCGCGCTTCGAGCCGTTGACCGGCGGAATGGCGGCCGCCCTGCCTCACTGCGACGCCTTCGTCAGCGGACACAGCCTGGCGGCCATGGACGAGGTGGCCGAGGCGATCGCCGACAGCCGTCAGACAGCCGCCTAGGAGAAAAAGATGCAGTTCGAAAACCAGTTCTCGGTCAATGCCCCGATCGCCGACGTTTGGGCTGTACTCCTTGATGTCGAGCGGGTCGCCCCCTGCCTGCCGGGGGCCAAGGTGATCGAGCAGACTGGCGACGACGCCTACGTGGTGGGCATGCGCGTCAAGGTGGGCCCCATCACGATGGAGTACAAGGGCAACGTCGAGATCGTGGAAAAGGATGAGGCTGCCCACCGCGCCGTCCTCAGCGGCAGCGGCCGCGAGGTCCGCGGCCAGGGTGCCGCCGAGGCCACCGCGGAGATGACGCTCACCGATGAGGGTGGCGCCACCGTGGCCACCGTCAAGACCGACGTCAAACTCAGCGGCCGAATGGCGAGCATGGGCCAGGGCGTCATCGCCGACGTCTCCAAGAAGCTGGTGAACACGTTCAGCGAAAACCTCCAGGCGATGATGGCGCCGGCGGCGGTGGGGGCCGTCGCGGCTGCGGAGCCGGAAGCCACCGCATCGCCGGCCGTGGTAACCACTCCCGCCGCGCCCGGGCCTGCCCTGGCCGATGGAGCCGCAGCTGGGCCGGGAGCCACGGCCACCCCCCCCGCCGTGGTCCCTGCACCGGTCGCGGCCGCCGCGCCCAGGCCTGCCGACGACACCTCACTGCCGCTGATGTCGATCGCGGGCGCGGTCCTGATGGGCCGCCTCCGCAAACCCCAGGTGGCGGTACCCCTGGTGATCGTTGTCATCGCCCTGGGTGTCCTCATCTTCTGGCTGGTGCGCCACTGAGATGGAGGACGTCCTGCCCCAGGTCCGCGCCTGGATTGTCGACGGCAAGAAGGTGGCGCTGGCGACGGTGATCGCCACCGAGAAGTCGTCGCCGCGGGACCCCGGCGCCGCGCTGGCCGTCAGCGAGGACGGCGAGGTGGTGGGCTCGGTATCGGGTGGCTGCGTCGAGGGCGCCGTGGTGTCGGAGGCGCTCGAGGTGCTGCGGACCGGCGTCCCCCGGCGGCTGACATACGGCGTCGCCGACGAGGAGGCCTTCAACGTCGGGCTCACCTGTGGCGGTACCATCCACCTCTTCGTGGAGCGCGTCGACTGGTGAGCCATCCGATCCTCCAGGAGCTGCTGGCGGCGACCGCCGAGGAGCGGCCGGTGGCGCTGGTCACCGTGGTGGCCGGCCCCACCGCGGGAGGCAAGACCCTGGTCTCGCCGTCCGGGGTGACCGGGTCGCTCGGCGACATCGCTCTGGAGCACGCCGCCGTCGGTGACGCCCGCGCGATGCTGGCGCAGGGTGCCTCCGGCACCCGCCACTACGGCCTAAGCGGCGAGGAGCGCGGCGACGAGGTCGAGGTCTTCATCCAGTCGTTCGCGCCGCCGCCGCGGATGTACGTCTTCGGCGCCATCGACTTCAGTCGCGCCACGGTGCGGGTTGGCAAGCTCCTGGGCTACCACGTCACCGTCATTGACGCGCGGCAGACGTTCGCTACCGCCAGGCGCTTCCCCGAAGCCGACGAGGTGGTGGTGGCCTGGCCCCACGAGTTCCTCGCTTCGGCCCCGGTCGACGAGCGCACCGCGCTCTGCATCCTAACCCATGACCCCAAGTTCGACGTCCCCGTGCTTGTCGCCGCGGTGCGGACGCTGGCGGCGTACATCGGCGCCATGGGGAGCCGCCGGACCCACACCGACAGGATGCGGCGCCTCCGCGAAGAGGGGGTTGCCGAGCGTGACCTGGCGCGTATTCGCGGGCCGATCGGGCTCGACATCGGGGCTCGGACCCCTGAGGAGGTCGCTGTTGCGATCGCCGCCGAGATCATCGCTCTGCGCTACGGCAAGGAGGCGCCGTCGCTCTCCAACAGGTCGGGGCCGATCCACCAGCCGCTGGCGGTGGCAGCGGCCGCCGAGCGCGGGGAAGCGACCGGTTGAGGGCCGACCTCGGAGCCCACCCCGTTGCCGGCGCGCTCCCGGGGCCACTGCGGTGGCGCTTCGTTGCGGCGCTGGCGGCGGCAGTGGCCGTCGCCTGGGCGCTAATCATCCCGCTGGCGCTGACCGGCAAGCTCTCGCTGATCCACCATCACCAGCTCTTTCGCAGCGGCACTCCGGGCCTTGGCGGCCTGGTCGCCTTCGTCCTCGGTTGGCAGGTGATGGTGGTGGCGATGATGGTGCCCTCCAGCCTGCCACTGCTGGCGGCCATCGGCGAAGACCGCTGGCGCTCGGCGCGCGGTCACGGCCGGCCAGCGGCCTTCGTCGGCGGCTACCTCGCCGTCTGGACGGCGTTCGGGGTGCTGGCGCTGCTTGGCGACGCCGAGGTCCACGCCCTGGCGCGGTCAAGCGCATGGTTCTTCACCCACGCCGGCCTGATCACGGCGGCGCTCTTCCTGGCCATCGGCGCGCACCAGCTGCTGGCGCCGGTGGCGTGGTGCGAGCGCCTCGATGCCTTGGCGGCGGCGCGCACCGCCGAGGCGGGCTGGCGGCCGCTGGTCCGCTCCGGGTTCGACCACGGGCTCTCCGGCGTCTGCGGGTGCTGGTCGCTGATGCTGCTGATGTTTACCGCCGGGGTCGGCAACGTCGCCTGGATGCTGGCGCTCACGCCGCTGATCGCGTACGAGCGGTGGGGCAGGAAGCGCGTGCTCGTCTCCCGTGCCGCCGGCGTCGCGGCGCTCCTGTTTGGAATCGCGTTGCTGCTGCCGCTGGTGCCCGTCAGCGGTCTCGCCGGGTTGTGAGGCCTTCGTCGTGACCACGGCCGCGTTGGTGCTGGCCGCGGGGGGGTCGGCGCGGATGGGGCGGCCGAAGCAGCTCCTCCCGGTGCAGGGACGCCCGCTGCTGGAGCGGGTGCTGACCGAGGTTAACGACTCTCATGTCGACGAGGTCCTTGTTGTCCTCGGCGGCCACGTTGACGCCATCGCCGCCGAGGTGGACTTCGGCCGGGCCCGCTTCATCGTCAACCCCGACTTCGGCACGGGCATGAGCTCGTCGCTCAAAGCGGGGGTGCGGGCGCTGGGGCCCGACATCGACCGCGTCATCATCGTCCTTGGCGACCAGCCGGACGTGACCGCTCTGCTGATCGACAAGCTGCTGAAGCTGCAGTCGACATCGGGCCGGCCCTCCTCGGCGCTCGACTTCAACGGCCTGCTGCACCCGCCGGTCGTCCTCGAGCGCACCCTCTGGGACGAGCTCGACGACCTCCAGGGTGACCTGGGCTGCCGGGCGCTGATCCGATCTCACCCGCAACGCGTCGCCGCCCTGCCCATGGGCGACCGGGGAGGGCACCCAATCGACATCGACACCCTCGATGACTACCACCGCCTGGTGGGGGGTCAGGCCGAATAGACGTCGACCTCGGTCGCCTTGAAGGAAACCCAGGTCTCCTGTCCCACCTCCATTCAAGTTGGCGACCGCCGCCGTGCTGACCTCGGCCACCAACGGCACCCCGGCGTCGACCCGG
>DAITAT010000094.1:0-2790 GCA_036824145.1 Candidatus Dormiibacterota bacterium | reverse complement strand
AGCGCCACCAGCGCCTCCCCGTAGGCGTCGATGGCGCGGCCGGCCGCGACCTTGGCCTCGGCCTGGTGCAGCGATCCCGCCGCCATCTCGAGGTCGACCCAGGCGTCTGCGGGCAGACGCAGCTGGTAGGCGCTGAAGGCCGTGACGATGACGCCGTCACGGTCCAGACCGGCGCCGGAAAGCGTGGCCCGGAGCTTGCTGATGATGGCGCTCAGCGAGCCCTCCCAGGCCCGGGGCAGCCGGCCCGGCCAGAGCGTCTCGGCCAGCTCCTCGCGGGCCAGCGGGTGGTCGCGGGTGCTGGCGAGATGCGCAAAAGCGAGCCGGCCCTGGCGGGCGGGCAGGTCGGATTCGCGGATCAGCCCGTGCTCTGACTCGATCTGGATTTCGCCGGCCAGGTAAATGCGAATCAAGATTTCTCCAAACTCGCTCCAAAGGTAGCTGGTCAGGATGCACCACGAAGCGTCAGCATTGGCATCAGGAGGTGCGTCATGGAGAAGAAAGCCAGCTGTGATTGTGGTTGGGAGTTCCAGACCGACAACGACGACAAGCTCGTCCAGGCCGTGCAGGAGCACGCCAAGACCGTCCACAACATGGACGGCGTGACCCGCGAGCAGGCCCTTTCGCAGGCCAAGCCGGTCTAGAGCACCGGCCTCACGAGGTTGACGGAGCCGCCTTCGGGCGGCTCCTTTGCTAGTGGGCTAGGACCAGAAGTCGTCGAACTCGGCTGCTTGTTCGGGAATGATCCACGACTCGGTGATCTGGCCCTCGGCGTTGTAGTGGACGACGTGGACGTTGTTGCTCTCAATCGTCTTGCCGTTGCGGGTGCCGGACGCCTTGACCATGGCGACACCGTGGGTGTCGTTGGCGAGGATGTCGTGGACCTCGTTCTTGAACGTACCCCCGGTCTCTTCGAAGATCTTTCCGAACAGGGTGAAGACCTCGTCGATGCCCTTGTAGTCCCCGGTCAGGCTGTTGTGCCCGCCGGCATGCCAGACGATGTCCGGCGCGAAATCGGCCCGGATCGCTTCGAGGTCACCCTTGCCGAAATTCTCGTAGCCCTGGCGGAATCGCTCGACCAGGCTGGCCGCGGTTGTTTGGGAGCTCATCGCAGAATCCTCCTCTGGAGGCCGCCTCCCGCCATCCTCGGACGAGACCAGCGGCATCGACCAATCTGAACCTTTCGACACCAGAAGTCCAGCGACCGCGGCGAGCGGTAATCCAGTTCCGCCCCGGGCGTTATTTTGTTGAGGTGATCGAGCTCCGCAAGACCATCCACGTGGGCCGCCCGGTCGAGGAAGTTTTCGATCACCTCGCCAATCACACCAGGATTCCGACGTACGTCGGCCCCATCATCCGGATCCAGGCAATGACCACTCGCCAGGTGCGAGGAGGCACGCGTTTGACCGTCGACGCGAGCTTTATCGGCATGACCATCAAGCAGCGAGCCGAATGCACCCGCTACGAGCCTCCGTTCCGGTTCGAGGCGCGTTCGGTCGGCGGCCGGTTCTACTTCGAGGCCGGCTTCACCTTGCATCCCACCGAGGACGGCACCCGCATCGAGGCCTGGGGAAAGGCCTCGTCACCCACGCTCTTCCGGCTCGCCGAGCCATTGTTGGGGTTCCTCATCGCGCGCCAGGTCGACGGTGATTTCGCGCGACTGAAGCGCGAGCTCGACGCCGCGGTTTGACATCCGGCGAAGGCTGCCTTAGGTTGGCTCCAAGTGCAAGCGTCGGCGCCGCCGGCGTGGGAATGGAGGATGCAAATGTACGGGACAGTCGCGCGGCTCAAGTTGCTGCCGGGCAAGGAAGAGGATCTCATGGCCCAGGTCAAGGTCTACGAGGAGCTCAACGTCCCGGGATTCATCGCCACCGCCACATATCGGGCCGACGCCGGGGACAACGAGTACTGGTTGGCCGTCATCTTCGAGAGCAAGGAGTCCTATCGCGCCAACGCCGAGGACCCGGCACAGGACGATCGGTTCCAAAAGATGCGGGCGATCCTGGCGGGGGAGCCTGAGTGGCACGACGGCGAGGTGATCGCGAGGCAGGTCGCCGGCGGGTAGGAGCTCGATCGGCGGGCAGGATCCGGGCCCGCTCGCTGAGCCCCGGTGACGCCGAAATCCGTTGTCTGTGTGGGCCCAGAGGGAGGTTTCGGTTGTCAGGCCCTGATTCCGCTTGCGTTTCACGTGCCCGCGGGGTAACGTGCGACCTCTCACAGCTTTCTTGAGGGATGAGCATGCAAGTGAAAACACGGACCCTGCAGAACTTCATCGGCGGGAAGTTTGCCGATTCCGAAGGCGAGGCGATGGACCTCATCAACCCCAGCACCGGCGAGGTCTTCGCCCAGGCCCCGATCTCGACCGACAAAGAGATCGACGCTGCCTTCAAGGCCGCCGCCGCCGCCTTCCCCGGCTGGCGCGACGCCACCCCGTCGGAGCGAAGCCTGGCGCTCCTGCGCATCGCGGAAAGCATCGAGGCCAACGCCAGGAAGCTGGTCGAGGTGGAGTCCGAGAACACCGGTAAGCCGCTCGAGCTGACGCTCTCCGAGGAGATCCCACCCGCCGTCGACCAGGTGCGGTTCTTCGCCGGCGCCGCCCGCATCCTCGAGGGCCGCTCAGCGGGCGAGTACATGGCCGGCCACACCTCGATGATCCGTCGCGAGCCGATCGGTGTCTGCGCCGCGGTGACGCCCTGGAACTACCCCTTCATGATGGCGATCTGGAAGTGGGCGCCGGCGCTGGCGGCCGGCAACACGATGGTGCTCAAGCCCTCCGACACCACCCCCGCATCG
>DAITAT010000093.1:0-2881 GCA_036824145.1 Candidatus Dormiibacterota bacterium | reverse complement strand
AGATCGAAGGAGTCTTCAAGACCGTCACCTGCCTCGCGGTCACCTGAGAGACCTGCGCTCAGCCTCCCAATGCCCGGCTGAACGCCTGCGCGCGGTAGTCGAAGACCTCGGATGCGGGCCGGTCGATGACCAGCTCGCGGGACAGCTCATGGACTCCACGCTCTCTAGAGCTTGCGCCATGGCTTGGCGAGGATACCCGTCGGCCGGCTCAGGTCCGGGCGCGCTCCAGGGCCCTGCGGGCGGGCTCCAGGTCGTACGGGTGGGGCACCTGGACGATCAGGTGCTGGACCCCGGCCTCAGCGTAAGCATCGAGCTTGCCCAGGTCCTTGTCTTCGACGAGAATGCCCCTCTCGATCTCGGCGGGGTCGCGCCCGACCCTCTGGCACCAGCTGTCGAGCACTGAGTTCTTGGCCGCCCAGCCGCGCGGGCTGCCGAACCAGTTCCACATGTCGGCATGCTCGGCGACGTGGCGCAACATCACCTGCTCGCCACCGGCGCCGATCAGGATCGGCGGCGGCCCGATCGGCGGCGGGTTGAGCTTGGCCAGCCTCGCCTTGATCCGGGGCAACGCCTCCCCGAAGGCTCGAGCACGCTCGGCAGAAGAGGCGAATGAGTAGCCGTACTCCTGGTAATCGCGCTGAAACCAGCCGGCCCCGATCCCGAGCACGAATCGACCGCCACTGAGATGGTCGATGGTTCGCGCCATGTCGGCAAGGAGGTCGGGATTGCGGTAGGAGTTGCATGTGACCAGCGCTCCAAACTGCGCCCGGCTGGTCTCCACGGCCATCGCCGCGAGCAGGCTGTAGCTCTCGAAATGGGTACCCTCAGGGTCTCCCGTGAGGGGAAAGAAGTGGTCCCACGTCCAGATGCTGTCGAAGCCGGCCTCGTCGGCGGCCCGCCACGCAGCCCGGAGGTCGTCGGTGGTGGTGTGCTCGGGGTGCAGCTGTACGCCGATCTTGAGTCTGGTCAGGGCTGGGCTCATGGCGCCTGCACCGGGACTACTCCAGGCCGCGGCTGAGGCTGTCGAAGACCCCCTGGAGGATCCGCGAAAAGGTCGGGAAGGCGTGCATGGTGTCGGCCAGGATGGGCAGCGTTACGCCGGCGCGCATCGCCAGCGTGAACTCGCTCAGCATCTCGCCCGAGCGCGGGCCGACCAGGGTGGCCCCCACGATCAGCTTGCTGTCGGCATCGACCACGACCTTGATCAGCCCACCCGGCTCGCCGTGGATGTAGCCACGGGCGGAGTTCATGACGTCCGCCGATCCGATCCGCACGTTGATCCCTTTCTCGCGAGCCTGGGCCTCGGTCATCCCGATCGAGCCGACCTCGGGGTCGGTGTAGGTGACCCGCGGGATGGCGGCGTGATCGGCGCGGACGTCCTCGCCGCGGAGGCGGCGACCCACCACGGTGCCGTGGTAGTGCGAGAGATGGGTGAAGCCGCCAAGGCCGGTGATGTCTCCGACCGCGTAGATGCCGTCGCTGGCTTCCAGCGTCTCGGGGTCGACCTGGACCCAGCCGCGGGCGTTGACCCGGATGCCAGCGGCCTCCATGTCGAGCCCTTCGCTGTTGGGCTTGCGCCCGGTCGAGACCATGAGCTTGTCGCAGGCGACCGTGCTGCCGTCGTTGCAGTGGACGTGGATCTCGCCGCCATCGGCGTCGACCTTGTCGACGTTGGTGGAACATCTCACCTCCAGGCCGGCCTCGACCAGCTTCTTCTGGACGAACTCGCCGGCTTCTGGCTCCTCGGCCGCCAGCACCCGGGGAGCGGACTCGAAGAGGTGCACCTGGCTGCCAAAGCGAAGAAACGCCTGCGAGATCTCGACTCCGGCGGGGCCGGCGCCGACAACCACGAATCGCGGCGGCAGTTCAGCGGCCAGCACCCCCTCCCGGGTGGTCCACGCACCGACGTCTTCGATGCCTGGGATGCGAGCCACCACCGGCTCCGTCCCGGTTGCGATCACGACAGCCTTCCTGGCCGTCAATTCGCGGTCACCAACGGTCACGGTGCGGGGACCGGTGAGCCGGCCCTCACCGCGGATGACGGTGTGGCCCTGGTCCTCGATGGCCTTGGCCGCACCGGAATCGTCGAGGTCGCGGGCCACCATCGAGGTGCGCTTGTGGATCTTGGGATAGTCGACGTCGACCTCGACCCGCGATGCCGCCAACTCGGACGCTCGACCAACCTCCGCGAGCGTCTCAGCACTCCGCAGTAGGGTCTTGGTGGGCATGCAGCCCCAGTAGGCGCACTCCCCCCCGACAAGGTTCTTCTCGATC
This sequence comes from Candidatus Dormiibacterota bacterium, assembly GCA_036824145.1. Classification (GTDB taxonomy): domain Bacteria; phylum Chloroflexota; class Dormibacteria; order DASZGP01; family DASZGP01; genus DATMMS01. The sequence goes on along the minus strand of DAITAT010000093.1, from coordinate 607 downwards.
ACCGCCAGGGACAGACCAGAGCCCTCGAGCTCCACGCCGATGGCCTCACCGGCCGGGCCGGCGCCCAGGCAGATGATGTCGAACTCCTCACTCATCGCTCACCCTCATCGATCGGCTGTTGGTCCCTGACGGCAAGCTCCGATTGTGAGGCAAACGTCCGGCCGCGCGCTGCCGCTATCCTAGGCGGCATGGCGATGCCTGACGGCAGCAGCGGTCCCAAATGGACGGCGCTCTTCGAGAAGGTCGTGGCGGAGCTGGGCGAGAGCGACCACGCCACCGCCGGGAAGATGTTCGGGATGCCGTGCGGCAACATCGGGGGCAAGGCTTTTGCCGGGCTCTACCAGGACGACATGGTCTTCAAGCTGGGTGGCGAAGCCCACGCCAAGGCGCTGGCGCTGGCCGGTGCCCACCTCTTCGACCCCTCAGGAATGGGGCGGGCGATGAAAGAGTGGGTCGTCGTGCCCAACAAACACTCCGCGCGCTGGGAGGACATCGGCGGACAGGCGCTAGCCTACGTCGCCGCCAAGACGAAGTAACTCACGCCGACAGGGTCAGCACCGAGCCCAGCGCCTCGATCGCGGCATCGATATCGGCGCGCCCGACGTCG
>DAITAT010000048.1:6374-13914 GCA_036824145.1 Candidatus Dormiibacterota bacterium | reverse complement strand
CCGCGAGTCCCGGGGGGACCCATCGCCGGCTCCCGAGAAGTCCTGAAGGAAAGCGCCACCGCCCTCTTTGTCGACGCTTTCGGCGTCGAGCCCGGGACGGTCGCGGTGGCACCCGGCCGGATCAACATCATCGGTGAGCACACCGACTACGCCGGTGGCCTGTGCCTGCCCGCGGCGATTGACCGCTACCTGGCGGTGGCGGCGGGACCCGCAGACCAGCTCCAGGTTGTCAGCGAGGGTCGCGGCGACCCGGTCCGGGCCGACCCCGACGACCTGCGTCCGACCGGCGCCTGGGCCGACCTGCCGCTGGGCGTGCTCGCGGAGCTGGCCCGCGATGGCGTGCCGGTTCGGCTGCGCCTGGCGATAGCCTCGGAGATCCCCGCCGGCGCCGGGCTCAGCAGCTCGGCAGCCGTGGGCGTGGCCACCGCGATGGTGGCGCTCCAGCTGCGCGGCGCTGAGGTTGACGGGTACAAGGTGGCACGCCTCTGCCGCGCTGCCGAGAACAACTTTCTCGGCGTTCCCAGTGGGCTGATGGACCAGGCCGCGATCGTCCACGGCCGGCGTCGGCAGGCGCTCTTCTTCAACGCCGCCACCGAGATCCTGGAGCCGCTGGCGCTGCCGGACGACCTCGCCTTCCTGGTCATCGAATCGGGGGTCGAGCGAGCGCTTCGCGGCGGCCAGTATGGCGATCGGCAGGCCGAAGCCGCCGAGGCGCTGCGGCTGGCCCAGCGCCGCCACCCCGGGCTGCGATCGCTGGCCGAGCTCGAAGCCAGTGAAGTCGAGGCCCTCGAGCTGCCCGAGCCGCTGAACCGCCGCGCTCGCCACATCGCCGGCGAGTCACAGCGGGTTAGGCTGGCGGTCGCCTGCATCGAGGCGGGCAACGTCGACGCGCTGGGCCAGCTGATGCTGACCTCACAGCTGAGCCTCACCCGGGACTGCGAGGTCAGTACCCCGGAGCTGGACGCGCTGGTGGACGCGGCGATTGGCGCCGGGGCCGCCGGGGCGCGGCTGATGGGCGCGGGTTTCGGCGGCTCCGTGATCGCCGCGGTCGACTCAGGTCGCGCTGACGAGATCGCGGAGACGCTTGGCCGCGCGCACCGCAGCCACCGCGTCGAAGTCGTCGATGGCGCCATCCCCTAGCCGGACCCAGAGCCTGGTGGGACTCGCCGTGGCTACACTCTGGCCGTGACTTCCGACTGCCTCCTCCTGTCGCTGCCGCAGGGGATCGACCGCCAGCGCCTCGGCGGTTGGCGCCACCAGCTCTTCGACCTCGGCGAGGGCGAGGAGCAGGGCTACCATCGCTCCGGTCGCCCGCCGGGCAAGTGGGCGGAGCCGGAGACGATGACCCTTCGCGGGCGACCCGAGGAGTCATCGGTCTGGTACAGGACGGAGTTCAGCCACCCCGGCTGGGCGGAGCGGACGCTGCTGCGCTTTGACGGCGCCTTTACCGCCGCCAACGTCTGGCTCAACGGCAAGCTGCTGGGCAGCCACTACGGTTTCCCCGGCCATTTCGGTTTCGACATCTCCTCGTACCTCGAGACCAGCAACGTGGTCGCGGTCTGTGTCCAGGCCTCGGACGTGGGGGGGCAGTTGCAAGGGCCGCTGGTCGACCTCAAAGACGACGACGGCAAGCGCTGGTGGCCGCTGGGGCTGGTCGACCGGGTCTGGCTGGAGCAGGTCGGCAGCGTGGTATTGCAGTCGGTCGACGTGACCTGGCGGCTGCATCCGGGGACCGCCGAGGCCAACCTCAAGACCGTGGTCCACAACCTCGACGCCCGCGACATGGATGCCGTCGTCGCCTGGCAGCTGATCGCGCCCGAGAACGACACCGCCCAGGTCGGCTGGCGGCGCTCGGTGCAACTCACCGGTGGCGAGAGCAAGACCCTGGAGACGACCGTCTCCGTCGACCGCCCCCAGCTCTGGTGGCCCTGGACCCTGGGGCAACAGCACCTTTATGACCTGATGGCCCGGGTTGAGATCGACGGCCGGCGCTCGACCGCCACCGGGCGCCAGTTCGGGATCCGGCAGATCGACCTTGAGCCGACCGTCGGCGGCATGGCCTGGACCATCAATGGGCGTCGCCACTTCCCCCGCGGCGCCGTCCTCCCCGCGCTGCCGGCCGGCGACAGCGGCGACCCCATCGGCGCCTGGCGCCTGGCGGGTCTGGACCTGGCGGTATCGCGCGGCCAGCTGCCCACCGAGCGCACCGCCGCCTCGGCCGACGCAGCCGGCGTCCTCCTGGTCGTCGATCCGCCGGTCTTTGTCATCGGACAGGGCGATGAACGCGCCCACCGCCACCACCAGCGCGAGGCGATCTCGCTGGTGGCGTCCCATGCCAGCGCCGCGGTGCTGGTCCAGCGCACCGGCGCGGGGCTGCACGAAAGCCTGCCCAACGCCGCCGCCTCCGGTGAGCCCTACACCCTGACCGGAACCGACCGGGCCGAGGTCGAGTCGGTGCGCCGCGCCAAGTACGACCCGCAGACGGCGCTGGTGCTCAAGGGCCTGCCCGACATCGAGGAGGCCGGCGGCTTCCTGGCGGCGACGGCGGCGCTGCTGGAATGGCACGAGTTGATCGACCGCGATGCCCTCAAGCTCCGCTTCCACGTGGTCAACGACGAGCTCGGCGTGCACGGTCGTGCCGTCGTCCGATGGCGCCTGAAGGCCGTTGAAGCATCCGGATGGCTGCCCTTCGTGAGGGACCGCGGCGGCGATATCAGGGTCGCCATCCCCGGTCCGGAGCAGGAGCCGAACGTGTACGAGGAAGAGGTTGGCCTGCCCCGCGGGCGGGGGCCACTGCTGATCGAGGTGGGGCTGGAGCAGGAGGGGGAGATGCTCTCCTACCTCGAGTACGAAGTTGACCTGGGTTGAGCTCTTGAAGCTGCTCCCGCCGGAGGTTCCGGCTAGGGCCTAGGGCTCCCAGCGCCCCGGCTGGTGGCGGTGGCGGCACCCTTACCACTCTTGCCGTTGGGCCCGGCGCTCATCCGCTGTTCCAGCTGCTTGAGCACGATCGGCACCGCCGCGCTGGCGGCTGATCGCAGGGCCGTGGTCAGGATCCGCTCCCGCATCGGGCGCTCTTCCTTGAGCTCCTTCTTCAACTCTTCGCGCAGCTCCGCGCGGAGCTTCAGGCGGGTTCCGTCGATGCTCTTGTCGATGGCTTTGGCGGCCTGTTTGGCGGTTTTGGCCGGGCTCGCCGCGGCATCGACGGCCTGAGCCATCCGGCGCTTCAGGCTCTTCCGCTCGGCTCGATGGCGGGCTCCGATGACCACGATCGCGACGCCGCCCACCACCACCAGCGCCGCCGCCCCGATGGCCACCGTCTTGGCGATCCGGATGGGTCGCTCAGTTGCCTTGCGGAGCTCGATGACCTTGCCGGTCATCTCCGCCCTGAGGCGGACTATTTCGTCTCTGGTCTGATTTGCTGAATCGCCCATTCCAGGTCTTCCTTGATCGATTGAATTGACTTCTCGGGGCCGGCGATCTTGACGCGGGCCTTTCCCACCAGGGCCAGGATCACCGCCGCGACCAGCCAGAACACGGCCAGGCCGACGGCGACCCAGTGGCCGAAGCGAGCCACGAACCAGACCTGGAGAAAGATGATGAAGAAGAGGGCGGCGATCGCCGCCATCACCAGCATCACAATCGCAATCGCGTTGCGCTTGGCCAGCTCTCCCAGCTCCTGCTTCAGCAGCTCGATCTCGAGCTGGACCAGCCGGCTGGTATCGCCGGCCAGGTCCGAAACAGTCGCCCCGATGCCTTCTCTGGGCATGGGATGTGGGTATTTGCGAGTTTCCGCCACGGTCCGACGATGGTAGCCGAAATTCCCCGAACACGGACAGGCGGGCGCTGAGATCGGGTTCGGTATCGAGGTCACAAACGCGTGACCGCCATTGCTCTTGGCCGTGGCGGGATCTAGTTTTGATCCCGGAACCCTGATGGGCACAACGCACCCACCGCGCACTCCTGATCTGGCTGAGACCTGGGAGCGCTTCAAGTCCGCGCGCGGACAGGAGCTGCAGAACTGGGTCGATGCCGAGCGCGCGCTCGCCCAGGCGCGCCGCGCCGGCTCTGTCGCTACTGATTCCGGCGATCGGTTGCTCGTCGCCGAGGCCGCCCTCCAGAGCGCGATCGTGGACTTCGCGGCGGCCGAGGATGCCGACTCCGACCCAACCCCGGTGGCTCTCGGCCTGTTGCGACTGGCCGAGGACGCCCTTCAGGCTGACGAGCTCGGTCCCCGGCCGACACGGAACGGGCGCCGCCCAGCTCCTGACCGCCGGCGCAGTCACCGGGCCGACGCTTAGGCCAGGCTCAAACCGCCTGGTATCCCTCGGGCGCTAGCTCCGGCAGCCCTAGCTCAGCTCGAAAATCGTCGGCGCTGCTGACCGGCCGCGAGCACACGAAACCGCGGCAGACGTACGCCGCCACCCCCGGACCCGAACCGCCCTCGCCATTGCCCCGATCGGCCAGCAGCGCGGGCAGGCTGCTGCCCGCGGCTCCCGCGGCGACGACTTTCGCGGGGATGTAGGAGCCGGCCAGCGTCCGGAACAACTCCGACGCGACCGGTGACTCGAGATTGCCCACGATCGCGATCTCGAGCGGGTTGCCAAGGAGCGTGTCCAGCACCGACAGCAGCCGGCCGAAGAACAGCGGGTGGGACGCCAGCGCCCCCGCCAGCGCCGAGATGATCTCCTCGGCCGCGCGGCGGTAGCGGTCCTCGCCGGAGAGCAGGGCCAGCTCCAGCAACGCCTCGGCCGCCATCGAGTTGCCGGCGGGGACGGCGTTGTCGTCGAAATCTTTGGGTCGGAAGAGGAGACGCTCGTGGTCGTCGGTGGTGGAGTAGAGGATCCCGCCGGTGGGGTCCCGGAAGCGCTCCAGCATCAGGTCGAGGATCTCCGTCGCGGCCTGGTACCAGCGCACGTCGAAATCCGCCTGGTAGAGCTGCAGCAGGCCATGGGCCAGGCAGGCGTAGTCCTCCAGGTAGGCGTTGAGGCGGGCCTTGCCGTCGCGGTAGGTCCGCATCAGCCTGCCATCCACGAATACCCGGCTCAGCAGCAGTTCGCCGTTCGCCTGCGCCGCCCGCAGGTAGTCCGGGTTGCCAAGCACCGATGCTGCCTCGGCGACGGCCGCCAACATCAGGCCGTTCCATGCGGTCAGCACCTTCTCGTCGCGCGCCGGCCTGATGCGCGTGGCCCGTAGCGCGAAGAGCTTGGCGCGGGCCGTCTCCAGCCGGGCGCGGTAGTCCTCTTCGCTGATCCCCAGCTCGCCGGGAAGCTGACGCCGGTCGCCCGCGACGTGGAGGATGCTGCGGCCTTCCCAGTTGCCTTCGGGCGTGACATCGAAGGTGCGAGCGAACAGCTCGAGGTCGTCGCCCAGGACTGCCTCGACCTCCTCGTACGCCCAGGTGTAGAAGAGCCCCTCGACGCCCTCGGAGTCGGCGTCCTCGGCAGAGAAAAAGCCGCCCTCGGGCGAGGTCAGGTCCCTGAGCACGTAGTCGATGGTGTGGGTGCAGCCGCTCAGGTAGCCGCGGACACCGGTGGCCTGGTAGGCGTGCAGGTAGAGAGGCGCCAGCAAGGCCTGGTCGTAGAGCATCTTCTCGAAATGGGGAATCAGCCAGCGGGCGTCGGTGGAGTAGCGGGCGAACCCCCCGCCCAGCTGGTCGTAGATGCCGCCGTGCGCCATCTTGACCAGGCTACGCTCCACCATCGCCAGCATCTCGGTGTCGCCGGACCGCTTCCAGCTCCGGAGCAGGAACTCCAGCGCCATCGCCTGGGGGAACTTGGGGGCGCCCCCAAAGCCGCCCTCGACCGGGTCGTGAAGTCGCTTCAGGCCCTCGGCCGCCTCCTCCAGCAGCACCGGCTCGAGCTCGGTGACGCGCCCGTTGGGGGCGATCCCGGCGGAGATGACGCCGACGACCTGGTCGGCGTTCGTCTCGACCTCCCCCCGCCGCTCGCGGTAGGCCTCGGCGACCGCATCCAGCAGGTCGGCGAAGCCCGGCATACCGTAGCGCGCCGTCGGCGGGAAGTAGGTGCCGCCATAGAAGGGCTTGAGATCGGGCGTGAGGAAAACCGACATCGGCCAGCCGCCGCTGCCGGTCATCTGCTGCACCGCCGCCATATAGATCGAGTCCAGGTCGGGCCGCTCCTCGCGGTCGACCTTGATGCAGACGAAGTCGCGGTTCATGACCTCGGCGACGGCCGCATCCTCGAACGATTCGCGCTCCATGACATGGCACCAGTGGCAGGCGGAGTAGCCGATCGACAGGAAGATCGGCTTGTCCTCGTCGCGAGACCTCGCCAGCGCCTCCGCACCCCACGGGTACCAGTCGACGGGGTTGTTGGCGTGCTGGAGTAGGTAGGGGCTGGTCTCCTCGGCGAGGCGGTTGGTCACACCGGCGAGTCTATCGCCGCCTAATTGACGTGGAAGAGGAGGCCGACGCCGTACGTAACCCCACCGACGACGATGCCGGCGACCGTCATCTCAAGCCCGGACGCCCACCAGCTGCGCAGCGTGAAGAAGCTCTTGGCGGCGCCCACCGCGAAATGCGCGATGATCGATATGACGGCGGCCGAGATGATGGCCACCTGCCCGGTCGTGAAGAAGAAGGGGATCACCGGGATGATGGCGCCGACAGCGGTTGAGGCCAGCGCCGCGAAGCCCGCCTGCACCGGCTTGGCGCCGGGATCCGGCCCCAGGTGCAGCTCCTCCGATTTCATCGCGGCCAGCAGCTCGTCGGGGTTCTGCGAAACGCGGTCGGCAAGGGTATTGGCCTCAGCCTCCGACAGCCCCTTCAGTTGATAGAAGAGCTCGAGCTCCTTGCGCTCCTCGTCGGGTTCCTCCTCCACTTCGCGACGCTCGGGAGCGACCTGAGCCTCGTAGAGCTCGGCTTCGGACCTGGCCGCCAGGTAGGCTCCTGAGCCCATCGAGACCGCCGACGCGATGGCGCCGGCCAGTCCGGCGATCAGGACCAGGTGCCCGCCGCCGGTGGCAGCGGAGGTGCCCGCGACGATCCCAAAGACGGCGGCGAGGCCGTCGTTGACGCCGTAGATGGCGCCGCCGATCCAGCCGCCGCCTCCCTGGTTGTGCCAGGTCTCGCGGCTCAGGATCCGGTCCAGCGCCGATTGGACGTTGCGCTTGGGCTGACGCCCGCCCCCACCGCCCGGCATCAGGCCACGCAGGGCGCTGGCGTGCTCGGCGTCCTCCCGGCCGATCTGCTCGAGAAGCGCGTCGGTCGCGGCGTCGCCGGTGAGATCGGAGTGGGCGCCGGTGAGCCGGCGCTCCTCAGCCTCCTGGTGGGCGATGATCGCGTCCACCGGGGCGAACCGCAGGCTCAGGGCCATCGAGCTCGGCAGGCGAACCTTGGACCGCTCGGGAACCGCGACTCCCAGGTCGCCGAGGCGACCGGCCCACTTCTCGGCGTGCCGGTCCTCCATCTCGGCGAGTTGCTCGAGGACCTTCTTGCGCTGTGGATCGGACTCCCGCTGCGCCAGCTTGGCGTAGATCGCGGAGGCCTGGATCTCCTCGTCCCAGTTCTCGAGGAGGCGCC
>DAITAT010000048.1:0-6274 GCA_036824145.1 Candidatus Dormiibacterota bacterium | reverse complement strand
TTGGCGTAGATCGCGGAGGCCTGGATCTCCTCGTCCCAGTTCTCGAGGAGGCGCCGCTTGATCGATTCGGGGTCGGCGGTGTCCTGCGTCATCTCTGACTACAGATTACGGATTCCAGCCGTGCTATCTTGGCCACTCATGGAGCAGGAGATGAGCTCGGTGAGGGGTTCGGCGCTGTCCGCGGCCACGCCTGAGACCAAGGTCGGCGAGATCATGACCAAGAACGTGCTGACGGCCAAGCCGGAGACCCCGGTGGTCGAGATCGTGCAGCTGATGGCCAAGCAGCACATCACCGGCCTGCCTGTGGTCAATGAGGAGAACCGGCTGCTGGGTGTGGTGAGCGAATCCGACATCATCGGCAAGGCCGGAGACACCGTCGCCGACATCATGACCAACGGCTCCTGGTCGGTGACCGAAGAGACCCGGCTGGGCGAAGCCGCCGAGATCCTGCTCCGCCGTCGCATCCGCCGGCTCCCCGTGGTCCGCGGTGAGAACGAGCTGGTCGGCTTGGTGTCGAGAAGCGACCTGATCAATTTCTTCGCGAGCCACGTCTGGACGTGCTCGTGGTGTGGCAAGGGCTATCGGGGCTTCTTCGCTCCCTCCGCGTGCAGCGACTGCGGTGGTGAGACCTTCACCATCAAAGTGCCGGAGGCTGGGGGATGAGCGCGGTGAAGGAAGCGTCGGCTGAGCCCACCAACAACGTGACCGGGCAGCAGTACAGCCCTGGCCTTGAGGGCATCGTCGCCGCCCGCACCGCGATGAGCGATGTCAACGGCCGCACCGGCAAGCTGCTCTATCGCGGCTTCGACATCGCCGAGCTGGCTGAGAAGTCGAACTTCGAGGAGACCTGCTTCCTGCTCTACAAGGGAGTGTTGCCCACTCGCGCGGAACTGGAGGAGCTGCGCCGTGACCTTGCCGAGCACCGCGTCCTGCCTCCCAAGGTCCTCGACCTCCTCAGTGGCCTGGACCCCAAGGCCGAACCGATGGACCTGCTACGCACCGGCGTCAGCGCGCTGGCGCACTTCGACCCCGACGTCGCCGACATGTCGACCGAGGCCAACGTGCGCAAATCGATACGGCTGGTCGCCCAGACGTCAACCATGGTCGCGGCCATCGGTCGCATCCACCGTGGTCTCGAAGTGGTGCCGCCCGACCCGACACGGACAGTCGCCGGCGATTTCCTGCGGATGTGGAGCGGGGATGACCCCGACCCGCTGGCCGAGAAGGTGTTCGACGTCTGCCTGATTCTCCACGCCGACCATGGGCTGAACGCCTCGACCTTCACCGCCCGGGTCATTGCCAGCACCCTCTCCGACATTCATTCCGCCGTGGTGGGCGCGATCGGGGCTCTAAAGGGCCCCCTCCACGGCGGCGCCAACGCCGCCGTCATGGAGATGCTGGAAGAGATCGGCGACGTCGACGGCGCCGACCAGTGGGTGCGCGAGGCGCTGGCGCAAAAGAAACGTGTGATGGGCTTTGGGCACCGCGTCTATAAGGTGTACGACCCTCGCGCCACGGTGCTCAAGAAATTCAGCAAGGAGCTGGGGGAGGGCGCCGGCGAGACCAAGTGGTACGAGATGTCGGAGAAGGTCGAGAAGGTCGTCCTCGAGGTCAAGGGGCTAACCCCCAACGTCGACTTCTACTCCGCCAGCACGTACCACCTGCTGGGCCTGGAGCGTTTCATCTTCACCCCGATCTTCGCGCTGAGTCGGATGGCCGGCTGGACCGCCCACGTGCTGGAGCAGTACGAGAACAATCGGCTGATGCGGCCCGAGTCCGAGTACGTCGGTCCGTCCAGCGCCGTCTACGTCCCACTAGAAGACCGGGGCTAAAGCCAGCGGCCCTGGCGGCTACCCTATCGCCAGGGCCCTTAGCTCAGCCGGTCAGAGCAGCGGACTCATAATCCGCCGGTCGTTGGTTCGAATCCAACAGGGCCCACGTCACATTTGAACTGGATCTGTGTCCGGGTAGCGTCAGTTTCGTCTCAGTACCGTGCTATTTGACAGCAGGTTTGACAGCAGATCCCGACGAAAGGGCGCTCGGTTGCATCCACCCAGTGGACGAACCTGAACTCTGGTGGACGCCAAACTGGTCCCCGAGTACGCTGACGGCGATGCACGAATCCGGCGGTCAGTTGGGCTGCCGTGATGAGCCATTAGGAGCGCGGCACTCAGCGGATTCTGAGCAGCCGGCTGGGCGCCCAATCTACGGCTGGGATATTTAGTCTGAGGTGCCCCGCTTGGGCCTCCTTACTGCAAAGAAAATGGCCTAGTGGGGACCGAAGATCCGCGACACAGTTGCTACCAGGCGCTCAGCGCCGGCGTAGTAGAGGCACCCCGCCCGCGACGCCTCCGTACCGGTACTGATTGCTTGCCGTGAGAACCTGGTTCCGGATCTACACTGCCCACTGGTGTGGCCGGAGACGAGATTCGCCAACGGCGGAGATCTGGGCATCGCCTACCATGGTGTCTGCACCTCCCGAAGGTGGGGTGCCTGTAATCTCGCTTATTCCGCTGCCCACCCGCAGGATAAGCGCTGTGGAAGGGAATCGGCCGCTGGTCAGGCCCGTGCCGGTCGCCTGGACTCTGCGGGACTGCCTGGACGCGCTTGGCGGCCGTCTCGAGATGTTCTCGACGCCGGGCTCCGGCACCAGGCTCCGCGCTGCGATCCCGGCCAGCGCGGCGGTGCAGCAATGAGCGGGCGGAGCCTCCACGGCCCCCGCCTGGCATTCTTCATCGCGTCTGCGGTCATCTGCCTCGAGTTGGTCCACCTCTGGTTCTGGTTCGTGCTTGCCCCGGGAAAGGTCCCGCGAGCTTTCTACGACCCCAGCGGGGACATACCCGGGGCCTTTGCTATCGGGTTGGTGGTGGTGGTTGGGGCGCTGATCGTCTCGCGGCAGCCTGCCAATCGGGTTGGCTGGATCCTTTGCGCGACCGCGGTTTTGATCACTGCCACGTTCAGCCTAACGGTGACTTACGCCGCGCTCGGCCTCTACGTGCGACCGGGCTCGGTGCCCCTGCCACTGTGGCCCCTTCTCATTTCCGAGGTCAGTTTTGCGCCCATCATCTGCCTGCCGCTGGTTGCGCTCCCGCTGCTCTTTCCGCATGGACACCCACCCAGTCGGCGGTGGCTGCTGGTCCTCATAGCTCCGGCGCCCGGGTGGCTTCTGGCTGTTCCGATGGCGGGCGACTCGACCGCTTTCACGAGCCAGTACCACGTCCCCGCTCCACTCGCCATCGGGGCGCTGACTGGCTACCAGAACAGCCCGCTCGCAGCGATCGCACCCCTCTTCCTACTGATCGGAGTCCTGCTGGCGTTCGTCTCGCTGGTCGTGCGCTACCGGCGCGGAAGCGCCGACGAGCGGCACCAGATCAAGTGGTTCCTGGCGGCGATGGGGTTGACCATCCTCGCCTTCTTCATCGCGGGCACCCGAGTGCCGGGCCTGGGCATCGTGGCCCCGGCGTGGTTGGGACCACTATCGTTCATCACCCTCCCAGCGGCAATCGGAGTCGCGGTGCTCAAGTACCGGCTCTACGACATCGACGTGGTCATCAGCCGCACCCTGGTCTACGGATCGCTGGCGGCACTCATCACGGCGGTCTACGTAGGCATCGTCGTCGGTGTTGGCACCCTCATCGGCAGCGGCGGCCAGCCCAACCTGGCGCTGTCGATCGTGGCCACCGCGATCGTCGCGGTCGCCTTCCAGCCGGTCCGGGAGCGCCTTCAGAAGATCGCCAACCGCCTGGTCTACGGGAAGCGGGCGACACCCTACGAGGTCTTGTCCGAGTTCTCAGAGCGCGTTGCCGAGTCATACGCCGCCAACGACGTGCTGCCGCGAATGGCGCGCGTGCTGGCGGAGGGTACGGGCGCCGTCCGCGCCGATGTCTGGCTTCGGGCCGGACAGCTGCTGCGCCCGGCGGCTTCCTGGCCAGAGGGCCCGTTGGCCGCCGAGCCCGCGCTCATAGGCGGCGACTCGGTGCCGGGAATGCCCGAAGCCGACCGAGTCGTCGAGGTCCGACACCAGGGCGAGCTACTCGGCGCCCTCAGCGTCACCAAGCGGGCCGGGGAGTCACTGACGCCGGTCGAGGAGAAGCTGCTGGACGACCTCGCCTCACAGGCGGGATTGGTCCTGAAAAACGTGGGGCTCACCAGCGAGTTGCTGGCGCGGCTAGAAGACCTGCGCGCATCGCGGCAGCGCCTGGTGGCGGCGCAGGACGAGGAGCGGCGCCGGCTCGAACGCAACCTCCACGACGGCGCCCAGCAGAACCTGGTCGCGCTGAAGGTCAAGCTGGGGCTGGCCGAGATGTTCCTCGAGAAGGACCCGGCTCGGGCCAAGCAGACGCTGGCGGATCTAAAGGTCGACACCGACGAGGCCCTCGAGACGCTCCGAGATCTGGCCCGCGGGATCTACCCACCGCTGCTCGCGGACAAAGGCCTGGTGGCCGCGCTCGAGTCGCAGGCGCGCAAGGCAACGCTGCCGGTGCAAGTGGATGCCGAAGGAGTTGGGCGCTACCCCCAGGAGGTGGAGGCTGCCGTTTACTTCTGCGTCCTGGAGGCGCTCCAGAACGTGCAGAAGTACGCGAGCGCCTCCAACGCGATGGTGCGACTGCGCGAGGAAGCCTCCGGTCTGGGCTTCGAGGTCGAGGATGACGGCGACGGCTTCGATCCCGCCGGCATCCAAAGAGGTTCAGGCCTGACCAACATGGCCGACCGCCTCGAGGCCCTCGGCGGCAGTGTTGACCTCGCCTCGGCTCGAGGACGCGGGACGCGGGTCACCGGCCACCTACCCGTGCGAATGGCTCTCGCCGCCGAAGCCTCATGAGCAGCCAGCCGGGAGGCGGGGGTTCCGTGGCGCTTCGGAAGTACGGCCCCTTCGCGGGCATTGCCGGGTCGGTGATCTCGATCGCCATGCTGGTCGCCGCCGGGGCGCTGACCCTGGTGGCCAACAATCTTAGTGCCCTGCTCTCGGGAGGGGGCCCGTCTGTTCTGGTCACCGCCGCCGCGTTTGGCGTGCTCGGTGGCCTGCTGGCGGCTCGGCGGCCCGAAAGTCCGATGGGCTGGCTGATGCTGTTGATCTCGCTCACCCAGGGTGGCACCGGGCTCGCGGACGCGTACGCAACTGTGGCCCTGGTCACGCATCCCGGGAGCCTCCCGGGGGGTGATCTTGCTGCTTGGGTGGGAGCCTGGATATGGACCCCTGGCTTTGCCTGTTGGCAACGGTGATGCTGCTGGTCTTCCCGGACGGGCGACCGTTGTCCCCGCGCTGGAGGCTGGTCGTATGGGCGTCGGTGGCGGCCATCGCAACTGTGCTCCTGTCGTTCGCAGCTGGCATGTGGGGCTTGCCCGGAAAGGTCATCCTCGGAGGGACGCAACCAGCGGCGCTGTACCAAGCCGCCTTCGAAATGGGTGTTCTCGCTGCCGGCGTGTGCATGGTCGGCGGGCTCTTTCCGCTGGTCCTGCGATATCGCCGGGGTACGGTGGACCAGCGCCAGCAACTGAAGTGGGTCATCGCCGGCGCATTCCTGTTGGCTTCGGTCTCCGTGCTCGGTTTCGACTTCGTGGCACTTCCGGCGATCGTCAAGGAGCCGCCTATGGCAGTCGGCGCCGCGGTCTTCCCGACAACGATCGCCATCGCCATCCACCGCTACCGGCTCTACGATATCCACCTCGTCATCAGCCGCACCCTGGTCTACGGCGCACTGGCGGCCTTCATCACCGCCGTGTACGTCGGGATCGTCGTGGGCGTGGGGACATTGGTAGGTAGCGGTGGGAGGCCGAACCTGGCGCTCTCGATCGTGGCCACCGCGGTCGTCGCGGTCGCGTTCCAGCCGGTGCGTGAGCGGCTGCAGAAGATCGCCAACCGGCTCGTCTACGGAAAACGGGCGACGCCGTACGAGGTGCTGTCGCAGTTCTCGGAGCGCGTCGCCGAGTCGTACGCCGCCAGCGACGTGCTGCCGCGGATGGCGCGCGTTCTGGCGGAGGGCACGGGGGCGGCTCGCGCGGATGTCTGGCTGCGGTCGGGCTACATCGCTCCATCGCAGTTCCCTTGGAGTTCGAGCTGCATGTACTGCGGCAATGAATCGAGGTCATAGACAATCAGGTAATCGCCCGCACCTCCTGCGAGAAGGCAGGCGAACGCGTTGCTGAGGGCGTGGCGCTGCGCCTCCACAGTAAATCGTGGCAGATCCTCATTCCGCATCGGTTGCGGAGACCAAAAGGTCGTGGGACCGACAACAAAGCACCCGTGGTCAGAGCAACATTGAATCTCGTCGCC